>NZ_JAUBTO010000335.1:0-2688 GCF_036702495.1 Microcoleus sp. C2D2
GTCGCTTTTATCAACAAGGTATGCGGGCTGCAACCCTGATTCGGTCTATCTCCTAGGCCTCTTTGTCACCCCCCCAGGTTTTAGCACAGCAAAACTTTTCTCTTAGCTAGCTGTCCCCTACTTCTCAAATAGACTACTAAGCGACAACAATTGTTTGACCGTTGGTAAAACTGCTCAAGTCACACGTTGTGCCACCAGCTATGAGTTTTTCAAACTCGGAAGTATTCATAATAATGCTATTCTTGGTGAAACTCACTGTTCCGATATTCCATCAGTGGAATCAGTGCAATCAATAAAAAATTGGTCATTCATGAGAATTTACCTGTAGTTGTAGCTGGGAGTTCAACTCAATCAAAAAAATTAGCTGTGGGTCAGGAAAGGTGCATTCGTAGTCTTTTTGGTCAGTTTCCAGTCGATAACAGGTTTCGGGATAGGGATATTCTCGGCCCCCTACGCAATTCGGTGGCAAAACTTTTAACTTTGGCTGGCAGAGTTGTAGGTTCTCATCAAACAGGCTCCACGAAGATTGTACGATCGCCATGAAACAGATTTAAATCCTGAACTTTGCAGAGTTTCAAACACTGGTTATCGGCGGTGTAGACGTAAACTTTTTGCTCGTGGGCCCAATCATGAATTTCACGAGATTTGATAGAAACTAGCATTTAACAAACCCGTCATAAAGACCGAAGCTGAAGAAATCAGATAGGGATTGGCAGGAGGTGTGAACATTGAAAATAACCATTGAATCATTGTTCTTGTTTTTCCAGTAGATATTATTGTTCTTGTTTTTCCAGTAGATATTGATGAATCAGAATCAGGGTAAGGGGGGCGCAAGCTCGCATAAATAAGTAAAGCAGTGAATAGTTTTTCTCTGTGAGCTGTACGAGCTTGCTCTTCCAGAACCAGCCTCCGGCGAGAGAGCTTCAGCTAGTTCCATGCGGGATTCGACTAGCCCCAAGCTCCAGTTGTCCGTCTCACTGTTTTTTTTCCTGCTGGCAAACTACCCCACTAATAGCAGTGACCAATTCACTGGTTTCTTCCTGACCATCACGGAGAGCACTGTGGTCGATCGCATTTTCGTCAATCATGTCGTTCTGGGCTTCGGCTTCCGTGCCTGTTCGAGCACTGGCAATTGCTAGCAAAGCTTCAGACGGGGACATCATCTTCTCGCGAATCAGTTCATAATATTTCCGGACTTCCGAAGCATTTGAATCCGCCAGGTTAGTTTGCTGCCAATCCTTCTGTCCCAACGCTTTGCGGACATTGCCGATCTCTTTGACAGCACCCAAATCGGCGTTGCCATTTCAGATCGTTTCGTGAAATACTCATCTGTGTTAAGTCCTTGTTCTTTCAGGTAATTTCGGGTTTTTTCAAGGTTTCGATCGCACTCAATGAATATCTCTTCAATGCGGACGAGACACCATTTAGTAAACTACCCACACTAAGCTGAGGCTATAGTGTGGGCTTTTGGTAGCCCTCCAGTTATCTCGCAAGATAACCAGGAACCTCTAGGCTGGTTTACGCTCAGCCCCAATAGTGCAATCATCTTTGAGCCATTTTCATCCGCGTCTCTAATCCAACCACAAACCTTGTTGCTGCACTTAAAACGTTTTTCGGTTCTTACGCCAATATGCAGACAACAATGACAACTTTGGCTTGTATAGGCTGGATTGACAGCGAGGGAGCGTGTCACTTTTGCGACAAGTATAAATACTCAAAACAAGTGGGGCAAAGGTTTTGAGCTATTGTTGGCAAAATCGGCGAAAATAATGATGTCTTAATTAGTGGCGATTGAACGATGACTCCCGAACAACAACAGGCGATTCAAACATATGTAGAGGATATTTCGGCAATCCTGTATGCTGATTGTGACCCGGAATCGTTGAAAACATTAGAAGATATCGAGATCACGGTTAAAGATAAGGTGTTAACTCATGTGACACCGCAGATCGGAATTTTTTTATCTACTCAGCGAGCGGGACAAAAGCAGGAAGGGTAAAGAGATTAAAAAGTACATTAGGTGATTTAAGCATCACCCAAAAGCAAGCAGATAAACTAGGGTGTGGGAGTGGGAGTAGATTGAGTCCACATTTAGAAAACTGTTGTTTAAGACTGAGTGCTAATGTTGCATATCAAAATGCAGCCAAAGATATTGAATATATAACAGGGATTACGGTTCCAGCGAAGACACAACAAAGATTAGTACATTATCAAAAATTTGAGCAGCCTGTAGCAACAGCAGATATTACCGAGTTAAGTGCAGACGGTGGAAAAGCACGATTGATAAGACCACTCGGAGAAAAATCCGAATGGAAAGACTATAAAGCAATTGTGTCGGAAGCAGGCATAGTAGCCAGTTTCGAGCAAAATGAGATGATCGTTAATTGGGCAAATCAACAGCCACTAGCTCTCACCAGTAACTTGTCAGACGGTGATGGACATGATGGCGTATGGAATATATTCAAGGAAATTAGTTGTGAACAGGACAGAAGAGAAATTTTGGACTGGTATCATTTGAATGAAAATCTTCAGAAAGTAGGCGGTTCAATTAAGCGATTGAAGCAAGCAGAAACATATTTATGGAAAGGAAATGTAAAAAGTGCAAAAGCACTAAGCTGCTACGCAGCTAAACCGGATAAAATAGCATTGCCTTTATTTTTAATTTTTCTATCCCATTTAATAACCATT
>NZ_JAUBTO010000336.1:0-2624 GCF_036702495.1 Microcoleus sp. C2D2
GCTGCCTATCTTTTTTTACCACAAGTTGGCTCAATCCTTACTAACTATGGGTTTGGGGCGGGTCGTCACCCCCCCAGCCCAATGCCAGGAATTTTTTCTGCCCCAATGCTGGCGAATAGCTCTAGCAATATTATAACTGTTACTAGGTAAACTACTCAGATAAAATTGAATTTCATGGGTAGTCTGAGTTCGTAAATGTCGCAGGCGTTCAACGACAACAATCGTTTGTAATCCCGCCCACTGTGCTGATTCGTGTAAAGGAGGCAATTGTTCAAGTGAGAATGTCCAATATTTACGAATTTCAATCCGATGGTGACCAGCGGTGGTGGTATGTTCAACTGGCAAGGGAAGAGTATTTTCAATTTGTAATGACTTAAACCAAGTATTCACATCTTGAAATAAAGTAGGATGATTGGCTTTCAATGATAAAATGTAATCACCTTTACCTTGTTGAAGGTGAGCGGCAATTTTTTGGTGAGCGCCCATAGCATCAATAGTAATAATAGAGCCTTCGATATCAAGAATATGCAATAAAATCGGGATAGCAGTAATTTCATTGGATTTGTTTGGGACTTTTGTTTGAGCTAGTACTAGCTGGGCTTGGGTTGACCAAGCAATCAGCAAATGTAGTGATTTAGTACCAGCTTCACGGTCAGAGGAACCCCTGGTTTCTTTACCATCAATAGCAATAAATTGAGGGACCAAATCATCCAATACGAATTGGACCCATAGTTCCAAACATTGCTCGAATTCGTCGGGACGAATTTTCTCAAAAACACGACGAAAAGTATCAGGGCTAGGAATATCATTAGGTAGAGGCATAAATGTTGACAACCAATCGTATTTACTCAAGCCATCTTCGTGCCATATCCTCCCAGCCATTACCGCCAGCAATAACTGCTAAAACTGCGATTGTGAGGAGATCTGAAAGTTGATGTAACAGAGAAATGGTAGAACGATGATCTTGAATTAACGAAAAACAATCATGAAGGCGTTGAGCCAGCAGGGTAACATTTGAATCTGAGGAATCAATAGTGGGCTCAGGAGAAGCAATATCTGTGGACATAAGCGAATACCCAAATATACTCCGATGTTGTTTTGCATAAATTATTTTAATAATTTGTATCTTAAGCTACTTTCTGAGGTGCGCTTACCCTGGTTGATGAAGCGTGGTTTATTCTCACAGATTTAGGGTCATTGCCTGCAGCTATCGATGCTTACAACCAACGGATGGGCATTGAAGAAATGTTCCCTTGATTGTAAAACAGTCGGCGACGATCGGGAAGGAACTAGCTTAAAAGAAAACCGACTGATTAACATAATTCTGCTCGTGACACTAGCCTACAGTTCGGCAATATTTGAAGGCACTGAGCTGAGGAAAAAGCAGGTAGGAAAATATGTATTTCGGCGTCCAGAACCTAAAAAAAGATATCGAAGACGGAGTACATTTGGTGTAGGCGCAAGATGGAGAAAAGTGGGTTAATTATCTAGAACAATATTCTTTGGAGGTGGAACAGTTAATCAAGTTAACTCGAAATAAACGCCGCTTTTATCAACAAGGTATGCGGGCTGCAAGCCTGATTCGGTCTATCTCAATAGCCTCTTTGTCACCCCCCAGGTCGTCAACCTGCCCTTGGGAGATTTTCGCTGCTCAAAGAACAGGGCGAACGCATCTAAACTTTATGTTAACAGAATGTGGTATATTGGAGGATTATTATTGAGTACCTACAAAACATTTAATTAGAGTTTACCCTGTATGAGACTCAAACCTAAGACCACCATTGCTGACCATTTTTTTGACTTAGAAGATCCAAGAATTGAGCGGACGAAACATCATCAATTAATTGATATTATCACCATCTCAATTTGTGCCGTGATTTGCGGTGCTGATACATGGGTGGATATTGAAAGTTATGGGCGAGCTAAATACGAATGGTTAAAGAAAATTTTAGAATTGCCGAATGGCATCCCTTCACATGACACAATTGCGCGAGTATTTTCTCGCCTCAAACCGGATCAATTTCAGAAATGTTTTTTGAGTTGGATTCAATCTATTAGTTGCTTCAATCCCGGAGAAGTAATCGCAATTGATGGCAAAACTCTTCGCCATTCTTACGCTCGGGGGGGAGATAAAAAAGCAATTCATATGGTGAGTGCTTGGGCGACCAGTCAAAGATTAGTGTTAGGACAAGTTAAGGTCGATAAAAAATCTAATGAAATCACAGCTATTCCGGCTTTACTAAAAGTATTAGAATTAAATGGAAGTATTGTTACCATTGATGCCCTAGGCTGTCAGAGGTCAATTGTGAAGTCAATTGTCGAACAAGAAGGAGATTATGTAATCACCTTAAAAAAGAACCAGCCCTCCCTGTATGCCAGAGTAGAAGAGTTGTTTAAGCAAGCAATTAGACAAGGATTTTCGGGATTTACCCATACAGCTTATTCGACCAAGAAAGAGAGAGAACGATCGCGGTCGCTCAGAAATCCGACATCACAACCATGTTAAGTGAAATCAAAGAGTTGATTGACCCCGACAATCAATGGGACAAACTTCAAAGTATAGGTCTGATAGAATCCGTGAGAATAGTGAAGGGAAAAACAACTATTGAAACTCGTTATTACAT
>NZ_JAUBTO010000337.1:0-2505 GCF_036702495.1 Microcoleus sp. C2D2
ATTGGGTCAATAGGTAAAAGATGAGTAATTTTACTCATTGACAATAGTGCTTTTAGCTTAACTTGTGAGTAATGATCTGCGGTAAAAAAAAGAGAATTTCTCGGGCGGCAGATGATAATGGATTGACGCTGATTCACGCAGATAAAGAGAAGAAAGATAGGAATAATTCCGAAGCTAACAGATTTGATATGACTTATTGCTTCAAATCAATGGCAACAAAATTTCAAATTCAGTACCCGTACCGGGCGTAGAATGCAAATTTAACTTGCCCGTATGCTTTTCCGTAACAATTTGATGGGTAATTGCCAACCCCAAACCAGTACCTTTTCCCGCCGGTTTAGTGGTGAAAAATGTATCAAAAATTCGCCGCTGAATTTCTGGCGGAATTCCCGGCCCGTTATCAGAAATTCTGATGGCTATCCAAGCGTTATTTTGATTGTTTTTCGCTGCTTCTAGGCTGAAGTCGCGGTTTTGGCTGGCGGAGGATAGCTGTTTTGAATTTTGTCGATCGCCCCTAACATAATTTTGAATTAATTCCGAATTCACGCAGTCTCCGTCAGAACTGTCTATTACCTCAGTCTCAATAGTAATCGCAGGCACAAAACCTTTTTCTCCTTTTACCTCTTCCAAAGCGTCGATCGCATTGCTGATGATATTCATAAATACCTGGCTCAACTGACCCGAGTAACACTTGACTAAAGGCAAATCACCATAGCTTTTAACTACTTTAAACCCGTATTTGAGACGGTTTTTCATAATCAGCAGCGTACTGTCAATACATTCGTGGATATTAGCTTCTTTCAAGTTGGTTTCGTCCATGTGAGAAAAGGTGTGCAGGCTGGTGAC
Organism: Microcoleus sp. C2D2; assembly: GCF_036702495.1. Classification (NCBI taxonomy): domain Bacteria; kingdom Bacillati; phylum Cyanobacteriota; class Cyanophyceae; order Oscillatoriales; family Microcoleaceae; genus Microcoleus; species Microcoleus sp. C2D2. Next base: position 847 of record NZ_JAUBTO010000337.1, read on the forward strand.
GAGTTCGGCCAGCCTCTCTGATGAAACTTTCATACTCTTGAGAATTTCCACCCAATCTTCTTGCAAAAAATCAAAGTCTATGTCTTTTTTAAGTTCGTCAATTTTTTCGCTGTCACCGACAATATGTTCGTAAGCAGACAGCAAATCCATGATATCTTTCGAGTAGTTGGACAAAAAACCGATATTTCCCCTGATGCAGGTGACGGGATTTCTAATTTCGTGGGCGACTCCAGCTACCATCTGCCCCAAACTCGCTAGTTTTTCGGTTTGAATTAGTTGAGATTGAGTTTGCTGCCTCAGCAATTTTGTCGCTAGTTCGTGAATGTTGGATTGGGCTACTAACAGTTCGTGCACGTCTAGCAAACTATAAGTTTGAGGCGACACTTGAACTACAATCGGCTCGTACAGCAGTTCTTTCGATCGCAACAGCGACTTCCTCGCTGCATCCACAATTAAAGTATTGCTGGGAAAAATTAAACTCTCAGTTTCGGCAAAGCGGTACAAAGCCCTCACAGGTCGCTTTAAAAATAATTCTCGCCCAAAAGGACGGCTGATAAATTCTAAAAATCTCCGCCGAGAAATCATACCGGCAAATTCACCTTGATGGGTCACAATGACTCCCGGTAACAGGGGATTAGCTTCTAACATTTGGGAAATTTGAATCCCCAAATCTGTAGCTTCTACCTGAAAATCGTAAAGCGACAATTCTTGGAGAGTAGAGTCTAAACAAAGTTCTCCGATGGCAGCCTGGGACGTGGCTTGGACTGGTCTTTCTACGCAGGAGGTATTCAACATAAATTTATCAGCACGCTTTTTTGGGGTTCTATTTGCCAGCAGACATTCAGCTACCAAAGGTCAGCAGGTGAGTTGCTGAGTGCTTTGACCGGAATCCCCCTGGCAAACTGCATTTTAAATTACACAAAAAACTGACGGTCGTAAAGGGCATTTTACCACTTAAAGTATTAGGCAAAATTGAGTATCACCGAGATAAATTTGCCCTGGTAATTATACCTAACTTTATTTTATACTAACTTGAGGAGTATTAACGCTTGGTTTGATTATTTAACTCTTAATTAATCTTGAGTTCTGGTCTTAACCTATTGTTAATAAAATTACATAGCTGAAAAAGATAATGAAGTGACAATAGAGGAAAATCGGAATTGCCCGATCGCGCGATGCACCCCGTCAGGAGACAAGTTAAAAGCACAAATTGGGGCGATCGCGCCTCGCCGTCGAATGTGCCGCTGGCTGCGCGTCCCTGAGTTTTAGCCCCGCGAGTGTCGCGGGGCGTCGGACCTGCAGCGCCCGTGCTAGGGCATCCTGTCTGCCTTTGACCTTATTTTTAGGAGATGTCTAATGATTATCAGAAAATTGGGTTGAACACCCCGTCCTTATAGGACGGCTTTAATTCAAGTATAGATCTAAAAATTTCAACCTTTTAAATACAAAGAAGTATGACAAATTCTTCAATCAAGTAGACTTTTAGTTTAAAATAAAACCAGGTAAACAACAAATAGGAGGTGAGTCAATCTTGTTGACCAACTATGTCTACAAACTTCGTCCAAATCAAACGCAAGATTTGAAAATGTCAAACTGGGTGGATATGTTGAGAGGTCACTATAACTGGTGTCTGAACGACAGAATCATTCAATATAACCA
>NZ_JAUBTO010000338.1:0-2495 GCF_036702495.1 Microcoleus sp. C2D2
TGGATTTAGAATAACTGGCAAAACCCCAGCGTCAAACATTGTCGAAACATCAATCCGTTATGCGGATGATATGGTGATAATGCTTAGACCTCAAGACGATGCAGTCAAAATACTTGCCGAAATTGATAATTTTTTAGCAGCAAGAGGAATGATGGTAAGTGCTAAGAAGACCAAGATTACCGCTACGACAGATGGATTCGACTTTCTCGGCTGGCACTTCAAAGTGTTAAGCGACGGAAGATTTAAAAGCTACCCCGAGCGTGGATAATTTTAAAAAGTTCCGTTTGAAGGTAAAGAACATCGTTAATTGCTCGAATTATGGTTCTAAGGTAAAAGCCGAAAAGCTAGCACCAATAGTTAGAGGATGGAGAAATTACCATAGGTTCTGTGATATGTCAGGAGCAAGGTTTTCACTTTGGTTCTTAAATCACAGAACATACACGGTATTTAACAAGGAATCCAAAAATACCAGAGAATCAAGCGTTAAGCTTGTTAAGAAGGCATTTCCTACGGTTCCTTACTCCGAAAACAAACACATCTCCGTCAAAGGGGATAAATCGCCCTATGACGGAGATTTAACTTATTGGAGCGAACGCAATAGTAAGTTATACGATGATTTGACCTCTAAAGCCCTTAAAAAGCAAAACCATTCATGCGGTCATTGTGGGATGAAATTTATGAGCGACGAGCGAGTAAATCTACATCACATCGACGAGAATCATGATAACTGGAAACCTAAAAATCTTCTAGCAATCCACGAATCCTGTCATGACTACTCACACATGAGCAAAAGGGTCACTCCCTAAGAATATCGGGAGCTGGATGCACGGAAACGGGCACGTCCAGTTCTAACTGAGAGGTGCTGGGGATAATACCCCACATCGACTCAACCAGAGTACGGCGCACAGGACTAAGCTGTCAAACATCTAAACTGCATTAACTCGCGTTACCTTTATTTTTTATTGTTCGGTTCCATTTCATAATTAGTTCTCCTTCATTTAACAATTTATTTAACAGTGACTCTAGTTTTTCAATGGATTCAAATAATTTATTAGCAACATATTCCTTAGCCGAATGCCATACTAATTCAGCTCGCGTTGTAGTCGGGGCTATACTTGGGTAAAAACGCTCTGATTAAATTCGGCATCTCTGCTGCTATTTTCGGCAAAATCTCGGTTTTTTTATAAAAAATAGCGTTTTCCAAAATCCTCACAAATTTACAGCCTTTATCTTCAAAGTCTTCCGCTAAATTCCCTGGCAATATCCACTCTCCTCTTAAATTTCCATAATTTTTTTTAGCACTGCATAAAAATTACCATAATTTCCAGACGGAATAAAATATACCCTGCTTTTCTTGTCTGAATATCTCACTCCACCCATGACATTTATACGACCTTTTCGTCGCTCTCCTCTTTTTTTGCTTCGAGTCCCTTTTTTACACCAATTCTTCCTTCTAATTACCCTCAAACTAAATCCACTCTCATCCCAAAACCATACCTTTAGAAGAGCTGGAGATTCTTTTGCTATTCTTAGATACTCAGCTAATTTATCTTTAAATAAACCCCTCTCTACGGTATCTTGCTTAGACTCTAAGCTATATTTAGCGAGGTAGGTAAATATACTTTTTTGATTTTAAAATCCTCCTTACTTGGGTGCTACTCAGCTCAATTTCTGTCTTTTTTTCTAGATATATGGCAAGTCTAGCTGTTGTCCATCTCCCGAATTCATAGCCATATTTCTCAGGTTCTATTTCTATTATCTCTGGGAGTAAATCAATGTATTATTCTGTAGCTTTTCGGTAGTTCCCCTTCATCCTATCATCTTTGAAACTGTCTTTTGAAACTGTCTAAATTCTCCGGCTCACCATGTATGATCCCCTAAGCCACTTTTCTCAGAGAACATCCAATTATTTCAGCAGTTTGAGCTGGTGTATTCCCGTTATTTAGTAAGAAAAAAATTAAGGCTCTTTGCCGAATATTTGGATGAGCATGCTCTTTTAATGCTTGTTGTAGACTTTCTTTTGTCTCGCAACTGAGGAAGTTTTTAGTAGGCATTGGTTTTTCTAAAAATCATCATATTGTTATACTATACAATATGCGTTTTAGATGCTGAACAGCTTACGCAATTCCCAAAGACTTGGTAAACGAGCGGTGGCAGTTAAAAGGATTGCTGGAATTCGAAGGCGATCGCTCTTATCAGTTTACCCACTTGGGTAAAATCCCAGTGGGTGCGCGAACGCTAGTGTTGTTCAACAAAGTCCAAGAACAAGAGCTGCTGAACCAGTTGGCTTCGTTGGAAGGCTCTGTAGAGATTGCCGAAGCTGGGGTTTTATCTTGTTTGGAAGAACGGCGGGCTGATTTGCTAATTTATCGAGCACAGCTTCGTCGGATTCTGGTGAATTCGCTCTATTTCCTTGAAGTGTGCGATTCGTTGCCGTCGAATCAGTGGATAAAACCACGAAATAACACGGCTCACAGCCATTAAAGGCTCGTGAA
>NZ_JAUBTO010000339.1:0-2415 GCF_036702495.1 Microcoleus sp. C2D2
AATACAGCAGCCTGTTCAGCCTTAGTATCAGGTGCGTCTACATTAGTAGATGTTTCTGCATCCGCCTTCAAAGGTAACGGGTAAGTTTTCCCGCCCTTAATTGTGTACTGAGCGTAAATCTCAGTTGCACTAGGGGCAGCAGATGTGCGTTGAATTTTTCCGTCAGGAATGTATTCTGCCAACGCTTCTCCAATTTGTGAAACAGTAACACCACTAGGAAAAGTTAAACTAATAGTCCTGTTAGTTTTTTTAGCTTTAGCCCCAGTTTTTAACGTTACTGTCTTGGCTCGAGGGGAAGCATCAGGAGTATAGCTAATTTTGCCCGCCGGGACTGTAATATCTGTGGCTACACCCGCTGCGTTCAGCACGGACTTTGTATATCCTTTTCTATCTCGGTTTGCTTCTCCTGATGGTACATATTGTTTGGCAACAATATCGAGAAAATCTGCAACACGAGAGGTACAAGTAAAAGTACCCACTAAATTTTCTAGTGCTGCGTCTTTAGTTTCTTCCGATTGGTCTTGCCCTCTGTAGCCGATTATAAATGCTAATCTTCCCATAAACACTCCTTTCAAATTTATTATTTTGATTGTAGTCGATAAAATTAAATGTTTTATCCAAAAAAGTTATGTTCAAACCCTACAGGTTTGCACAATTATTTTTGTGCTAGCCTGTACTTATAAAAGTTTGATTTTGATTGTAATTTTATGCCTCAAAAATCTGCTACCAAGCGCCTTACCCTCGATGCTGACGAACCGTCTCTACTTTTTGCGATTAATGATTTGCTATCCACGGGCGGTATTGACTTTGACGAATGGTGGGAAGAGTTTTCTAAACCACCCGTGAGTAAAACTGGAAAAGAAGTAGAAATTTGGACTAAACCCAAATTTATTGACACTACTCCAAAAAACAAAAGTGGTGTTGGTAGGTGGATTAAATATTTTCCCGACAAGGAAGATGAAAACACGTTTTACCATTTGTCCGGTACTGACCGAGACTTGGTGTATCACATTAACGCTATTGGGTATCAACAAAACGGAAGTAGTGAGTCTATTCCTAGTAAAAACGGTCAACCGTTGTTAAAAGGTTATCCTCGTATTAAACTAACTTTTTATTCAAAAGACCGTATCAAAGCAGAAAAAGGTATTAGGTGTGTTGGCTATACCGACAGTCCCGATATAGCTCAACGTGGTTTGGCTGATTTAATCAAGCCTGCGGATGTTTTGAATTGGTCTAAAAAAATTAAGAGTATTTTTGGGGATGCTGATTATTGCTGGAAAAAAGGCACAGAATGTGTAACTTATAGTGGTCAAATAGCACGACTACAAGGACTAGACAATTGGGCATTAGTACCCAATAAATCTGAAGGGATTAAACTGTTTACGGCTATGCTTAAGATATTTGACGCTACACCCGATTTAGACGGATTTAATCTAAGTGGCAAAACAAATAAATCTCAATTTGACAAAACACTGCGTACTACCACGGTTTTGAACAAACAAGTCAAGTTAAATCCAGAACGCCCAGTAATTGACTGCTACTTTTATTCCGCCAGTTTACAGTTGCCCTTGCTAAACAAGCCCATCCCGTTGGTCAAGCGAAACGTGATTCTTTATAAATGAGAGTATTTGAGTGTATTTCTGAGCTTAGCCGCCTAACACGGGCGGCTATTTGTAAAAAAGAACTAAAGATGGCTGATTTTAGGACTTGACGTGAGGCGGGTTGTTGTGCGATCGTCGTAACAATACAACACCCTTACGGCGCGTCAACGCTTTCAGGGTGCATTTGCCTCCAGTTCTCTTACAACTCTTGGCTCTTTTATTATGTCACAACAGTCCGCTTCGCGTACCCCACGTTCGCAATTTTTAACGTACTCGTGGGACACCCCTCTGGCGCTTCGCTGGTATCGGGATGCCGTGTTTGATGGTATTTCCCACTCACAAGCATTTAGCGCGCTCGATATCGGCACTCAGGTCGCTCGCTGGCTGCACTACTACCAAGCACCCGTGCTATTGCCCGAACAGGTGGACGCCTTTTACGGCGTTGAGCCGAAAACTACCGACAGGTTAATCCGCAATTTTGAAGCACAACTCAGTAGTGATGGGATGTTTTGTTGTCCCGAAACCTTTTTAGTACACGCAGAACCTATATTAGGGCTGTGCTGGATAGGCAAACCTCACCTTAATTACTTACTGCCCCCACGGGCGGTACTTAAGCTAGCTTGCTGGATGCCAGCTACCAAAAATACAATGCGAACACTGTCTCGAATTAACACTTTTGCGCGGTCGGGTTACGAGCCACTACCCGAACCCGTTAGAATGACCCAGCACTACCAAGCGGTCATTACTCACAAGTTAAGCTAAAAGCACTATTGTCAATGAGTAAAATTACTCATCTTTTACCTGTTGACCCAAT
>NZ_JAUBTO010000340.1:0-2408 GCF_036702495.1 Microcoleus sp. C2D2
GGCTTCGCCGTCAGTTCCGAGAATGTCGCTCGCTCCGAATCGGTCAGAGCGGCCCAAACTTTCTCGCGGTTTGCAGCTCCCCTGGCACAGACATCTTTAAGGATTGGCAGAATGTCGGCCGCTGCCCGTCGTGCAGATTCGGGGTCGGGTTCTGCCGTTGCCACGCGAATCATCTCCACCAGTTCGAGCTCATCTTCGTTGAGTTCAGAGTGCGGGGTTTGACGGGGTTGTTGCGGGGTTGTTGCGGGGTTTGTTGCGGGGTTTAAATCTTCTACTGGTAAGGGTTCTGGTATTTTGACGGGGTTGACGGGGTTCAAACCTACTTTTTCTATTTCCACTGTTTCTGTTTCCTGGTTCGTCTTGTGGCTTTCCTCATGTGATGAAGAAGTTTCGGTTTTATCTGGAATGTTTAAAGGGTCTAAACCCCGCAAATGGCTGTAATTCCCGTCTGGTAAGGATTCTGAACCCCGTCCTAACCCCGTCCTAACCCCGTCAAACCCCGCATCAAACCCCGCATCATTGGTAGGAGAATCTTGAGGGATAAGTGCCGAAAGTACATCAGAATGAGTGGGCGATGATTCTCCGTCGGTGCGGAGCCTCAATCCTTCAAACCAACTGCGACCTCGAGAGCGCTGCCATTTAACCCCAGTGAGTTCCAGGTAATCGTTGCAGAGTTCCGAAAGCATCTTTGGATATTTGATATGAGAAACTGCCTTGAGATTGGAGTCGCACCAGTCTTTATAGTGGTCGTAGAGTTTGCCCGTAGATGTCGAGGCAGTCGGGTCTACAATCAAGCAATCGTCAAAGTGAGCCGCGACACTGTTAGTTTGCAGCTTCATATCCCATTCTTGAAATTTGAATTCTGCAATCTGATTGTTGCCCTCTCCTTGAATATGTTGGGTGGTGGCACTGTCAGATAGGGTCAGGCAAACGGCGATTAACTGGGAGATTTCATCATCCATTGCAGCCTCTATTCGTGGATTTCTGAGCACCGTTGGTAATGGATTATCAAAATGAACGAGGCACAGGCGACGGTCTAACCCAGTAGTATCGCCTACAAAAATTGGGTTGTTGCTTCCAACAATTAACAAGCCGTAGAAAAAAGCATCAGAAGCCGGCTTGTACACTTCCCGGTAGCTAACGGCATCGCCACCAGTCAAGGAGAGAATTTCATCTACACCCGTAGCGGTGCGTTCATCCGGGCAGGCTACTAATTGCTTATCAATAATAGAAGCCATTGTGGAGCCGTCACTCATGTTTCTCAATTTGCAGGCCTTCCAGTTTTCTCGCCCTACAATTTTTTGAAGCAGCCGAATAAACGTACCTTTCCCGCTCCCCGGTTTTCCGATTAAGTGAACGAACATCTGCAGGTCAAAAAACCGGAACTTGAGCAAACCGTTAATGATTGCTAATAGCTTGAGGATTTTTTTCGGACTACCCTGCATCGCTGTATTCATCCAGTGATAGATGTTCGGGCAGTTGTCTCGAAGGGTGTCAATTGTGCCAAATTCTGAGAATTTTAGGGATTTATATTTGTATGGCAAGTGCGACGTGAAACCCATCCCAGGAACGTGTTTTAGGGTTTTACCAGTCTCTACATCTAGCACTAAATCATCAAAAGCAATGTATCGCTTCCTATCCCAAATATCCCAGCGCTTTACTCGCAATTTAGCGCGTAGAAGCTTCATGGTATCAGCAATGTAGCTGAATCCGAAGTAAGGAATGTTTTTGGCATCAATAGTAGCTTGTACTAATGTCTCGAAATTTCCATCCTCTGTTTTTTCCCAAACTTTTCCCGACCAAATCTTCCAGCATTTTTGTTCGTTATCGAATTTCCAGCTATGGCCATAATCCTCCGCTATCTGGCCAGCTAGCTGTCGTGGCGAGGGGAATTTGCTTTTTTTCTCCCCTTCGGCATCAGCACTCTCGCCTTCGCCAAATAGCTTTGCTTTGCTGAGGATTGCTCGGAATTCCTCAATCCCTTTATGCTGAATAAAATCATCCATGCCTTTAGTATTTTTCACCTCGCCGGACTCAATCACTGAGGCAGCGGGCCAGGCACCAGTGATACTTCTCACGGGTACATTGAATTTAGCCAATTGCTTAGCCAATTTCCGCTCGGCCGTCCGTACATTTGAATTTGTGGCCGCATCAGCATCAAAGGCAATGATAAAGCCAAATCCAGCTTCTGCGAGCTTTCTCAGTGCGGGTACTAGAAATCGCTGATTTTCGGGGTCGCGGGCTTTGCCGGTGAGGCCTTGCTCTACTCCCAGCAAGGAAATTGTGGGGATGCCGTTCGAGCACCCGGCAAGGGCTTTAAATACTCCCTCAGTAAGGAGAATATAAGGCACATCATTGATATAAAAAGCTTCTCGCTTTAGGGCTTCAATCTCCCAGTAGAGCGGGTT
>NZ_JAUBTO010000341.1:0-2388 GCF_036702495.1 Microcoleus sp. C2D2
ATGTTTTTGGGTACTCAATAATTATTCTCCAATATACCATATTCTGTTAACATAAAATTTAGATGCGTTCGCCCTGGGCTGATGGAAGTCTTGATAATGTACTAATCTCTGTTGTGTTTTAGACGGAACAGTCACTCCCGTTAGATACTTAATATCTAGGGCTGCATGCTGATAAGAGACATTAGCACTCAGTCTTAAGCAACAGTTTTCTAAATGTGGACTCAACCGACTACGGCTACCTATGCCTAGTCTATCTGCTTGCTTCTGGGTGATACTTAAATTACCGAGAGTGCTTTTTAGTGTCTTGATTCTTCCGGCTTTTGTACCGGTAGCTGAGCAGATAAAAAAAAGCCGATATGCGGTGTCACATGAGTCAAAACTTGGTCTCTCACTGCAAGTTCAATATCTTCTAATGTCTGGAAGGCATCAGGATTAGAATCAGCATAAAGGATGGCAGAAATAGCATCTAGATGTGTTTTAATCGCCTGTTGTTGTTCGGGTGTCATGATTCTATCTCAAGTGATCCGTGGGAAGAGAGCATAATTATCGCCTATTTTACTGATGATAGGTAAAAAAGTGATTGTAGTCTTTATCAGTATTTATACTCATAACATAAGTGACACGCTCCCACTTGGTCGGAGTGAGTTGTCCCTGGGTCTGCCAGTTAATGAGCTCAAAGGGGGCGCCGGATTCGCGCTCCCAAGAGCAAGCCGTTTGATGCTTGTTTGAGTTGGGTGGCTCACGAGTCGGTCATAGTGGCGGTGGTTTCTCAGCTTTACTGCGATTGTACAGTTGGTGTTGGCTGAAACTAAACACTTTTTGGCAAATTCGGATCTTTGCGACTGGTTGAGAGCGGCAATGATTCGCCGCCTTGAATTCCGATAAGTCTCCTTGAATTGCTATTGACAACAACATTTAAACAAGCACAGTTATATCCATGATTACCATTGGTTAGCACAACTTCTTTACCATCAGTTATGGGAATAGTTTCTATTCCTTTGGCTGGAGATTGACCTTGCAGCGAGATAATCCAGTTCGCATCTTTGTCTTTCAAGTACCAATTATATCGTTTCCGGTTGCATGGGAATGATAAAGTCAAGCTCAATAATTCCACATTCCCCGACTCCCGACTCCCAACGGACGACTCCCCATCATTCCGGTGTAACCGGAATTGATATTACCTGGTATCGGATTATGCAACCATCCACACCTAGTTTCAACTGCTTTAGCAGGAAGGGCAACGATAAAAAAAGATGAAATAATAACGGATATAAACAAGTTTTTCTTCATAACTTTAAGTTTATTTAGTTTTTACTCACTTATAGCAAATTAATCAGCACTGATTAATGCAGGTGAAGTAACAGCCCAATACCGCAATCCCTACTTGTTTGACTCCGAGAAAAGTTGGAGTTCCCGGAACTGCTGCTTAAGTAGCTAGACAAAATTAATTACATAGTTTTCTCCAAATTGTTTCAGGATTTTTTCCACAGATGTAACAAAAGTTCCCCAACTCTTGTAAGCAGATATCTCAATCCATTCATACTTAATAAACCGCCATAAAATTTCAATTAAATTTAATTCAGGAGAGTAAGAAGGCAACTCAAAAAGAGTAATATTACGTTGTTTCCACTCTTCAAGTTTGTCAACAATAGCATCACTGGTATGAATAGAAGCTTGATCTGTGACAATCACCGTTGGCTTATGTACTGCGGGGAAAAAAGCATCAATACAGGCGATAACTACAGAGCGAATTAATACTTTGAGATGAAATATAAGTTTCAAGATGGTTCTTTCGATTCATGATTCCTAGTACATTCATTCGCTGACTACGACGACTAGGAATTGTTAAATATTCTCCGATATCCTGCCAGCCATAGGGGACACAAGGAATCAAACAAAATCCCGTTTCATCCAAGTAATATAAATCAATTTGACCCTCATCATCTAATCGTTTTAATTCTTCTAATTGTGCCTTCTTATCTTTATATTCCTGGGAGGGAGGCTTTCCTCCCACTCCTTTACGCATACGATGCCAACTCATCTTCATAATTTTTAGTATTCTTTGAATTGTTTTTGTACTGGGACTTATACCCCAGGTTTCTTGAAGTTTTTGGCTCACCTTTTTTAATGGCCTTGGTTCTTGTTTAGCCCCCTCTTTTATTTGGGCTTTTTGCGAATCGTTAAATAGTGGCTTAGAACCTCTGACTGGTTTATTATAAAGTCCTACGATTCCCTCTAGTTCCCACCGATTGAACCAGTTATAGAGTGTCTTATAACTTATTCTAAAAATATTCATTAACTCTCCTTTTTTGGTTCTACCGAACCTAGTATGTAAAACTAACTAGTAAAATGCCAATGTAAGAAGCTCCTAAGAATAAAGTTGTCAAA
>NZ_JAUBTO010000342.1:0-2368 GCF_036702495.1 Microcoleus sp. C2D2
TCTCAGATTCAGGCTATCAGGCATTGTCTGAGTTAGTTTGGCGATACTTGCTTATCAGCACTTATTGAGCAGTTACAAAAAAACTTGCATGGAACGCGAAAAAAAAGACAATAGGTCGCAGTCAGTCTGCCACCGAACGAGTGCAAATTTTGAGGTGTTCCTTATGGGGAGCCGGTGAAAAAAATCTACCAGAAAAACCGCGTTTTTTTGGATGAAAGGGGAGTTTTATTGGCGTATATACGGACTCCTGCACCTTCGCATTCTGGTAAAAAATCTACGATTTAAAACCATTTTATCGGGGCAAAAGTAACAGTTATTCGAGCAATTAGCTTAAAGAAAGTAGTAGGATTAATGGCGCTAAATGGAGCGATGGATGGCAAAGCATTTTCCGTTTTTGTGGAAAATTTTTAGTGCCAAACTTATGGGATGGTGCCGTCGAAGTCAATTGATAATCTACCAGCTCATAAGTTGGCGGTGATTGAATCATTGATTCAAGCGGCTGGTTAAGCGTGTCCTGAATTTATCACCTCCCGAATCCTGACTTTAATCCGATAGAATTATGGTGGTCACAACTGAAAGCTTTTTTACGTCTGTTCTCGCCAACCACTACCAAGATGGTTGACGTTTTACTTGCCAGTGCGCTTGATTTGATCAAAACTAAGCACTTCAAAAACAGGTTTACAAGCTGCTGCTATTGTACTTAATAAAGCTGGAATATGCTGTAAGCTTCTTCTGTCACTAAACCGCAGAGTATAATAGAACAAAATCTCTCAAACCTCAGCTGGGTCTATGGTTAAGCCTCCCCAAGCTGATTCAACTTTGAAATTGATTGATGAGTATTGTCGCTATTACAGAAATCTGTTTTCAGAAGTCAGAAGTTTTGAAGCTTTTACACACCTTCATGCTGGTATAATTTCTGATATTAAACGTAAGACACTACCAGCTATTGCAGAGATAATGGGGCTAGAAAATGCTCAAGGGTTGCATCACTTTCTTACCCAATCACCCTGGGAGGCTCAAGCCTATATAAGGCAAAGGCTAAAATTAATTTAAAAAATTGTTAAACATCGAAAAATCATTATCATCATTGACTTGCACAGGAGAGCCAAAGAAGGGAAAAGCCACAGATTATGTAGCTAGACAATATTTATGGCGACTTAGAAAAATTGACAATGGCATAGTGACAGTGGTGAGATCGGGTCTAGTAGATGGGTTAACTTTCCCCTTAATGTTTGAAATTTATCAACCTAAAGAACGACTTAAACTAAAGGATAGTTACCTAAGCAAACCCCAAATAGCCAGCCAGATGATTAGATAAATTAAAGCGATGAGATTTGAAATAGACTGCGTTATGGCTGATAGCTTATATGGGGAAAGTACGAGTACATTTATCCGCTGCTTACAAGGATTAAACCTTCAATTTGCTATAGCGAGCCGGAGTAATCACGGTGTGCGTTTGCCCGCAGAGCAAAGGGTTAGAACTAATAAATGGCGTAAAGAAAGAGCGGATATTTGCCGATGGCAGCCGAGAATTCCGCTATATTCGCGAAATTATTTATGGAAAAAAGAGAGAAGTGCGTTACTGGAATATCACAACCGATATAGAGACCATTCCGGAAAATTCAACCTGGTATGTGATGACACTCGCTTCCGGGAGTCTTAGCTAAAAAAGTTGGGGATTTATATGGAAATAGGACTGGGATTGAATATGGTTTTCGACAAAGTAAGAGTGAATTAGGATGGGCCGATGGACGACTTACGCAATATTCACAGATTGAAAAATGGTGGGAAATCCTTTGTAGTGCTTACCTGATGATCGGTCTCTATACTAGGTCTAATACAGCCGTTAACTCCCAGAATTCATCACTTAGCACTTCATCTGCAAAAAACGGTTCAATTCTCCACCGCTTTGAGTAACATCCAAACTGGGATGAAAAAAACAGTTGTCAGAGCCATATAAACAACTTGAGATTAATGCTGCAACCTTTAATTAGCTTTAACTTGATACAACAGTGGCTAAAAGTTTTTCCGATTCTACAATAATTATCTACAGGTTTGGCTCGATTAAGGGCGTTAATGAATTTTTACCCAAATCCCTTCTCTCACTTGATGAATAAGAGTTAATTTTTATGGCTCTACCGAACCTAGTATGTAAAAAAGTTAATAATTTTTATAAAAATTAACTATAAAATATAAAAATTAGGCGCTAGCAAAGCAATTAGGTATTGACTTACAGGGCTTTTTGTTATTTAATAAAATTCTAGCTGAGAAAAATTAAAATAAAAATTATACCTAGGGCGTCGGTTCAGTATTAGGAGTTGACAAAAAAAGGAATTTATGAAATTAGCCAGTGCATGAGTTCGACTCT
>NZ_JAUBTO010000343.1:0-2359 GCF_036702495.1 Microcoleus sp. C2D2
TGGGTGCTCAATTGGATATCGTGCGTCAAATGCAGCAAATGATTCTGCCCAATCCTGAAGAACTGGAAATTGAAGGACTCGATATTGCTGGATACATGGATGCTGCCGATGAAGTCGGCGGCGACTACTATGATGTTTTAAACACCGATGGCGTTGTCACTCTTGGCATCGGCGATGTCACTGGACATGGACTCGAAAGCGGCATCCTGATGCTGATGGCGCAAACCGCCGTTCGTACCCTCAAGGAAATCCGCGAAACTGATCCGGTTCGGTTCTTAGATGCGCTCAACCGCACCCTGTATAAAAACGTGCAGCGCATGAATTCCGACAAAAGTCTCACCCTAGCGATTTTAAATTACTCAAAAGGATGGGTCAGCATCAGTGGTCAGCATGAAGAAACAATTATTGTGCGCCAATGTGGACAGGCTGAGCGCATCGGCACGATGGATTTAGGTTTTCCCCTTGCCCTCGACGAGGACATTACTGAGTTCATCAGTCCTATTTCAATTGAGCTAAAGCTAGGAGATGGTATAGTGCTATATACTGATGGTATTCCCGAAGCAAAAGACATTAACAAAAAGCAGTATGGACTTGAGCAACTGTGTGACATCATTAGCCAAAACTGGCATTTTTCTGCAAAATAAATTAAGCGAGCGGTGATTGAAGATTTACGGCGACATATAGGAAATCAAAAAGTGTTTGATGACATCACATTGCTGGTTTTGAAGCAACAGGTAGAAACCAAAGTATAATAACGCATTGCCACAGATGGAAGCGATACTAAAAGGGTGAACTATTCTTACTTAACCGCTATCCCCGTGAAAATTTTTATGAAGAACAGCTCCCTTAAATTCCGCCTCCGCACTGCCCTCGTAGTACCCTTTATCCTGCAAATTGTTGCAGCAGTTGGATTAGTCGGCTATCTTTCATTACGCAACGGACAACACGCCGTAACCGATCTTGCCAACCAGTTGATGACTGAGGTGAGCAACCAAACCGCTCAGCAGCTAAATGACTATCTTTCAATACCTCACCGAATTAATCAGATCAATATTGATGCAATCGAGACAGGATTACTCAATATAGAAAACTTTGACCTGGCTGGAAGTTATTTTTGGAAGCAGGTGCAAGCCTTTAATAATGTTGGCTATATTTCAAATACGTTAGCAGATGGACGCTTTATTGGGGCTGGCAAATACTTTCCAGGAGAAGGAGTCATCATTGATGAACTCTCTGCAAGAACAAACGGAAAAGTAGCTACCTATGACGTGAACAAGCAGGGCGAGCGGGGTAAAGTGTTACGGTTTTGGACCGACGACTTCGTGGCATCCTCATGGTATATTGAGGCGGCTAAAGCAGGTAAACCAACCTGGGGTTCGGTGTACTCTGTTGAGGAAATAAACTTCATTTCTCTACCGGCAGTGCGTCCCATTTATGCAAAAAACGGCAAATTACTTGGCGTGACTGGGGTTGATTTACAACTATCAAATATTACGAACTTTTTGCGCCTCTTAAATGTTAGCTCATCAGGACGAGTCTTTGTGATGGAACGAGATGGGCAGTTAATCGCCAATTCTAGTTCTCAACCCTCTTTTGCCAAAGTAAATGGTAAGACCCAACGCTTTAATGCGTTAAACATTAACGATCCGTTAATTCAAAGTACTGCTCAAACTCTAAAAAATCGGTTTAGTAATTTTCAGCGAATTAGAGAAAGGCAAACGTTGAACTTTCAAATTCAAGGACAACCTCACTTTGTCCGTGTTCATCCTTGGCAAGACCAGTTTGGCTTGAACTGGCTAATCGTGACTGTAGTTCCAGAATCCGACTTCATGGGTCAAATCAATGCTAATACTCGTACCACAATGGGGTTGTCTCTGGTAGCGTTGATGATGGCGCTGCTGATTGGTATTCTCACCGCTGGTTGGATTACTCGCCCCATTGAGCGGATTACCCAAGCCTCAGAAGACATGGCAGATGGCAACTTGAAGCAATACGTTAAACACACTCGCCTCGTTGAACTTGATAAGTTGGGAAACTCCTTCAACCGTATGGCAGACCAACTCAAGGAATTGTTTGACACGTTAGAAGATAAAGTCAAACAACGCACGACAGAACTAGCAACTGCCAATCACGAAATCATTACCCTCAACGAGAGACTCAAGCAAGAAAATCTTCGCATGGGTGCTGAATTGGATATCGTGCGTCAAATGCAGCAGATGATTCTGCCAAACGCTGAGGAACTGAAAATTGACGGGCTCGATATTGCCGCATATATGCAGGCTGCCGATGAAGTCGGCGGCGACTACTATGATGTCTTGAACACCGATGGCGTTGTCACTCTTGGCATCGGCGATGTCAC
>NZ_JAUBTO010000344.1:0-2329 GCF_036702495.1 Microcoleus sp. C2D2
GTCCTGATTTCTTGAATTTTTGAGTACATCTTACCAGCTCTACCCGCTAACCCTTATTTAAGGAGTCCACAATTTGAAGAATTAATTTTTCTCAAATTGAAGGTTGAAAGAGCCGTTTTATTCGTTCCTCGGTTTAGTTGTTTTGTAGTTTTAGGTTCTCTCATTTCGCCCACGATTTCCCAGAATTGCATTTATCCAGTTCAAAAGAATGCGGGTATTTTCACACTTGAAGTGTTAGGTTGTGTCGTTGTTCGACCTTGATTTCGGTCGTTCACGTTCAGACGCTTTTTCCGAGAGTTCAACTAATGTTTAACCTTGACTACTTACCTATACGAGTTGCTACCATCTCAGGTTTGTTATTCTCGTTCTGTCCCCAGCTTCATTTTTAGAGTTTGTTCTCTATCCATGTGGGCAGTTTTGGCATCACGCCATTCCTAGCGGGTAAGACTTGTCAAATTTGAGTTTGACGCACTCACACTAAACTAAAGTTATCTCTACTATATTTCTGAGTTTGCACTCAAGGCGGTGTAGAGACGATTTTCCTCCTAAGTTTTATGAGACTTTGGTTTCAATCAACGAACCGCACAATCCGGACGTGCGGGTTTCCCTGCATCCGGCTTCCGATATTCTTAGCTTTCGCTTTTGCTCATGTGGATGTAATCGTGGCAGCTTTGATGAATCGCTAGAAGGTTATTTTTCTTCCAGTTGTTATGGTTTTCATCGACATGATGAAGATGTATTTTCTCGTCACCAAGCATCTTTAAGCCACAATATCCGCATGAATGGCTTTGCCTTTTTAAGGCTTTAGAGGTTTCGCCGTCATAGAGTTTGCTGTTACGTTCACTCCAGTAGGCGATATCTCCGTCAAATGGTGATTTCTCACCCTTAACGTTGATGTGTTTGTTTTCGGAGTAAGGAACCGATGGGAACGCTTTATCCAGCAGTTTTTTGCTACTGTAGCGAGTCTGTTTGGGTTCCTTGTTGAATACCCTGAATGCTCTTGTTTCGATGTGATATAGCGAGTTTTTTGACCCGTCCATCTTGCAAAAGCGGTGGTAATTTCTCCAACCTCTAACTACGGGGGCTAATTTTTCAGCCTTGACCGTGGCACCATAATTCGAGTTATTGACGATGTGTTTGACCTTTTGACGGAAAGCTTTAAAATTGTCCGCTGAAGGGACGCTTCTAAATTTCCCGTTTTTCTGCACCCTGAAGTTCCAACCTAAGAAGTCAAATCCATCTGTCGTAGCGGTTAACTTGGTCTTCTTTTCACTGACCTTCATCCCACGTTCTGCAAGAAACTGGCTTATTTTGCCGAGTATGATTTCGGCGTTATCTTTGGGTTTGAGTATAATGACCATATCGTCCGCATACCGGACAGACTGGTGTATATCCTCTATCCCGTTTAATGCAATATTGGCAAGTAGAGGACTCACCACACCCCCTTGAGGTGTACCCTGGTCGGGGAATTCTGGGTTGACTCCTGCTTTGAGACATCGGAAGATTCCGAGTTTTATACCCGATGGGGCTATGAGTCGTTCCATGATGATTTTGTGGCTTATCCTGTCGAAGCACTTTTCGATGTCGAGTTCGATGACTCGCTTGGATATTCCGTTTACTTTGGAGCTTAGGTTCAGGAACAGGAATTTCTGTGCGTCTTGCGCCGACCTTCCGGGTCTAAACCCGTAACTTCTCGCTGGGAAAGTTGCAACGCGCAAGCTGGTTCCATTGCGTATTTGACAAGACATTGCCAAGCCCTATCCGCAATAGTGGGGACTTTGAGGATGCGAGTTTTCCCATCCTTTTTAGGGATTGGGATTTCCCTTAACGGCTTATGCTTCCATGTGTTAATCGGTTGCTTGAGCTGTTCACTCAGGGCGAACCTTTCCTCGAATGAGAGAGAAGCTTTACCATCTACTCCTGCGGTCTTTTTCCCAACATTAAGTTGAGTTACTTGCCGAACTGCCAGTAATCTTGCTGCGGTGGACTTCAGAATTAGCTTTTGTAGTGACTTCGCTTTCCGCTTGTCGCCAACTTGAATAGCTTTGTATACGCGCTTTTGTAGGCGGAATAAGTTACGGCGGAATTTCTTCCACGGTAACGTTTTCCAAGATTCACTAGAGTTGTCTCTGTGTCTAATCATGCTCTGCTCCAGGTTGTAGATTCTGAACACCTCATAGCAATTACGCTGTGTCCTACCCGAACTGAAGGGATTCCGCTCCTCGTCCAGCCTACTTAGGGATTCGACCATCCCTAGAGCGCCAGTCCAGTAAAAAAGGTTGACAAAAAGCAGGAAGTATGATGGGCTAGAAAAACTAGCCCAGTAAGT
>NZ_JAUBTO010000345.1:0-2318 GCF_036702495.1 Microcoleus sp. C2D2
ACTGCGTATCCCCCGACTATGGAGAGGGTAGCACCGCCAGAATCGAAGCGGGGATAAACGGTGATAAGCTGCAAGCCAAAATCAGTGACACACCAAGCGTCCGACTACGAGTAACGAAAGTAAACTCCTTTATCCTTCGTTAAGCAGAACCAGCGAAATCGGGCTGTTACGCTGGGAGCGAAAAACGCTCAAGGCAATGGTAGATGGCAAAAGAATCCTTGACCATCGGCACTAACCAAAACCCGGAGGAGTTGGGAGGCTCTAAGGTCGGTATCAACGGAAGTTGGGAACGAGTTAACCAGTGGGATGGCTCTTGAGGAATTGTCGAATCCGCAAGTAGTAGCTAGCGTAAGCAGCCCATTGGAGGGATTGGGTCAAAAGCGAATGCCTCTTTGTAATCAAGGGGATATGCCGACAGACCCACTGCTACATGGTCTATACGTTCGGAGTAAGAAGTTAATGTCCTTTACGGAGATTACATCACAAGTGGAATGGAAAGATGTCAACTGGGCGAAAGCCGAATGGACAGTTTTCAAACTTCAAAAAAGGATATATAGGGCTAGTCAGTGTGGAGACGTGAAGGTCGTTCGCAGACTTCAGAAGATGGTAGTCAATTCTCGGTATGCAAAGCTCATCGCTGTTAGGAAAGTAACCCAAGAAAACAAAGGCAAAAATACAGCCGGAGTCGATGGGGTAAAATCCCTCAATAAAAAGCAGCGAATGTCTCTGGTCAACGAACTAGAAATAGACGGAAAAGCCCGCCCCACTAGAAGGGTCTGGATACCTAAACCAGGAAGAAAAGAAAAGCGTCCTCGCTTGAATCCCCACCATAAGAGACAGAGCCCAACAAGCATTACTCAAATTAGTGCTAGAACCTGAATGGGAAGCTAAATTTGAAAGCGAATCATTTGGATTCAGACCGGGAAGGTCATGTCACGACGCAATAGAAGCAATAAGGATAGTTATAACGGCCAAACCGAAGTACGTCCTAGATGCCGATATAGCGAAATGCTTTGACCAAATAAACCACCAAAAACTACTGGCAAAG
Source organism: Microcoleus sp. C2D2 (assembly GCF_036702495.1). Classification (NCBI taxonomy): domain Bacteria; kingdom Bacillati; phylum Cyanobacteriota; class Cyanophyceae; order Oscillatoriales; family Microcoleaceae; genus Microcoleus; species Microcoleus sp. C2D2. The sequence continues at coordinate 1,049 of NZ_JAUBTO010000345.1, forward strand.
ATTGACACTATCCCCAAATTCAGGCGACAAATCAAAGCCTGGTTAAAAGGAGGAGTGTTTGAGGAGGGTAGCTGTTTGGAAACTAACAGCGGAACTCCCCAAGGAGGTGTCATATCGCCACTTCTGGCAAACATCGCACTACATGGAATGCAAAATGCAATAGCAGAAGTCTATCCCGCATATAGCAACGGGTGCATCAAAGGTGCAAGACGGAAGTTTGGGAGAGATGACGTATCTCAACCTAAACTAATTAGATATGCAGACGACTTTGTACTAATCTGTGATGAGCTAAGTGTAGTAGAAGAATGCCGGGAGTTAATCAAAGAGTGGTTAAAGGATATAGGGCTAAAGCTAAAACCCGAAAAGACCAAACTCGTACACACTCTGCGAAAACATGAAGGTAGAGAACCAGGGTTTGATTTCCTGGGGTTCACCATTAGACAAATTGCAGTGGGTATAAATCATAGTGGAAACACAAGTAGGGGAAAAGCTTTAGGCTATAAGACTATCATCAAACCTAGCGACAAAAGCATCCAAGAACATTACTTAGCAATAGCAGGACAGGTACACGAGCTGAAAACAGCAAATCAATCAAAGCTGATAAAGGCTCTAAATCCAAAAGTCAGAGGCTGGTGTAATTACCAGTCGCCCTGGAATGCCGGAAAGGCATATAGCAAGCTAGAATACTTAGTGTTCAGGGTGTTATGGCGCTGGGCAAAAAGGCGTCATCCCAACAAGTCGAATGGCTGGATAGCCAGAAGATATTGGAAGTCAAGGGGAGGAGACAACTGGTCGTTTTCACAAGAAGACGACACGCTAGTTAAGCTCCATAAATACGGCTCTTATAAAGCTGGAACGCGGTGGACAAGAGTCAAAGGAAACCGCTCGCCCTTTGATGGTGATGTCATATACTGGAGTTCAAGAATGGGGGATAACTTCCTAACTACAGAACCGCAAAAAGCAAGACTGCTGAAGCGACAGAAAGGAAAATGCCACCATTGTGGACAACACTTCAGACCAGGGGATTTAATAGAAAAACACCACCAAAAACCACAAAGTCAAGGTGGAAAAAACAGCGACGACAACCTGGTTTTATTACACCTACATTGCCATGACCGAGTTCACGGGTAACTAAGGTGGAAAGCGTAAACGCGAGATTGGTAGCCACAAGCAAAGGTGGATTCCATGTACTGAGGAGCCGTGTAAGGGGAAACTCTTACGCACGGTTTTGGAGCCGAGCCGGGGAGGCGACTCTCCGGCTTAGGTTAAC
>NZ_JAUBTO010000346.1:0-2277 GCF_036702495.1 Microcoleus sp. C2D2
TCTTCGGCCCATCCCACAAGAGTTATGTTTTCTTGTGGGATGGGCCGAAGAGCCCGTCCTATTTATTTTTGCAAGAGGTCTAATTTCCTCGGGTGCTGGTTTTGCGGGAACAGATTGTACGGGTTTTTTGACGTACAACAATCCGCCGACTGCACAAAGGACGATCGTAGAAATACCAGCAATTCGAGAAAAGAGATTTGGTTTCTGAATCATGAAAGTTAACTGTCAGCCCAATCTCTGTACATCTTCCACCGACAGCGACAGCGCCTGAGCCACTTGCTCTACAGTTAAACCCATTGCCAACAGTTGGGGAATAGCATCCCGTTGGGTTTGTTCTGCGCGATCGGCCCTTTGGCGTTCCTGTTCGGTATGGAGGCGTTCTAGTTTAGCTTGTTCGCTACCAGTTAACAACAAATTCCCCTGATTATCCCACCAACGCAACCATCGCTGATGCTGATTTTGATAGCTACCTTCCCACACACCTAACTCTACTCCCATCAGGTCGATCGGATAATGCCCGCGATCGTTCGGTTGCAAACGGCGATAGCGAGTATTCACCCAGTTATAGACTTCCAATTCGCTCGTTTTAATGATGTAAATCGCATAGTAAGGAATGCGAATAATCTGCTCGTATACCCAAAACTTTCCTGGTTTCTGGTTGATACCTTCTGGTAAGCGAGATAAAGGAGTATTATCTCGTTCTTCAGCCCCATTTCCACTTGCAAATTCGATCGCAATCAATGGCACAATATACTCGCGCCAAATCACGTAAGAGCGGCGAATTTCCCCATCTATTAGGGGCGGAACGTTGGGAACGTAGAACCAGTCAGGCGCTTCGGCTCCCTTTTCTGGAGGGTCGGTTTCGCGCCAGTAAATGCCACAATCTTGCCCGATCGCATATTGTCCGTCCGGGTGGAGGGTTTGCAGTGTAGTTTCCAGGGAGTCGGTGAGTAAGATACTCTGGGGATGTGCTAGAAAGTTATGTACAAAAGTGCCGTCGGAGTCAGGTAGTTGGGTGTGATCGGGAAAAGCGGGGGGTAATGTTGTGGGGTTGAGGCTTTGGGTCATGTCAGCTATCCGATGGTGAAAGGACAGATGCTTTATTAATTAGAGCATAGCGATCGCCGATTGGGAGGCTTTATACTGTTTGATACGTTTTATGAGGATAGATCGATGAGTGGGAAACGTTGGATTCAATACTTCACATCCGTCAGAACTGAAATTAATTTTCTCCTTGGAGCTTGCCTCACTACTGTTATTGCGATCGATTTTATTTTCTCAAATGTTCCTGAAGTGTTTCAAGGCGGAGCTAAACTCGGAGCAATCGTTGATAGACTGTGCTTGTCTTATATATCAAGCTACATATTCTTTTTCCTTGTTGTCCATATAAAAAGTCAAAAAGACAAAGAGAATCTGTATCCATATATAGCAAAAAAAAACGATCGAATTATTGGCGATGCCAAGAGTATGATTGAATACTTTAAACAACAAGCTAGCTGCCAATTAGAAGACAAGTATCCTGCCTTATCTGAAGTAGAAGAAATGTGTCGTTCGATCGCTCCACATGGTAAATCACCTCTAATTATTCGAGATTTAGGAAATTATGCTACTTGGCTTGAATATTTGAACTATTCCAAAAGACGAACTGAGGAAAGTATCTCAAAAATCTACCTAAAAATGCAGTTTTTGGATTCTGAATACTTGGGATTAGTCGTTAACATTCAAGATTGTAATCTTTTTTGGATAATTAACGATTTGAGTGGTATGACATCTCGAATAACTAACACGGATTTATCATTTATTGCCAAGGAAATACATCAATATTTTGAGTATGTAAAGCTTTTAGAGGAGTATGCAGATCGGAAACTCAAAGATTACAAGGATTGATGGAATATATTGTACAGAAATCGTCTAGACAGAGGTGAATGTATGGAATTGCACCCAATTAGAAATGAAACTGACTATCAGGAAGCCCTTCGAGAAATCGAGTTACTGTTTAATGCAGCCCCAAACACTTCTGAGTACGATCGATTAGATATCCTCAGCACCTTAGTGGAAGCCTACGAGAAGAAACACATTCCGATCGCAATCCCCGATCCGATCGAAGCGATTGATTATTACATGGAAACTCGCGGATGGTCTCGTCGCGATTTGGAGTCATGTCTCGGTAGTCGGGCTAGGGTATCCGAGGTTTTATCTCTTGACACTCCCCGGCTTTGAAAGCGCGGGGATTCTTGGTTCTGCGACAGACCTTAAAACTATCTATCCTTGCGGCAA
>NZ_JAUBTO010000347.1:0-2273 GCF_036702495.1 Microcoleus sp. C2D2
GTAAGAAGGTTTTTTTAGTGATTTAGTAATGCACAAATTCACTTTTTTGTCAAATTAATTTAGATGCGTTTACCCTGCATCACCTCCCGGAGGCGATCGGGCTGGCTGGGTGCTGCCAGCGACAACGCTATGAAATAGTTTCGGGATAGTTTCGGGATAGTTTCGGGATAGTTTCGGGATAGTTTCGGGATAGTTTCGGGATAGTTTTGGGATACTGCGTTGTTTAGTGGACGATTGGGCTGCGTGTAGCCGATCGCCCTTGGAGGAAATTTGGGCGGCTTGGATCCCGGCAACCGAGCATAAATCCCTGTGTCGGGCGGTTCGTCGCTTCTGTTAAACCGATCGCAGCAAGCGTCAAAAATGGGAATGAAAAAGTCCGAAGTGATGGAACTTTTGCGAACCAGTGACAGTTCCATCACTTTGAACGGTTCGAGTAAAGTGGGTTCGTACCAATCCTCGGGACATGGGGCCCATTCACAGAAAGAGTCAAGGGATATTTCTAGTGGCTTGGGGTCTGGTGGCTCGCAATGCACGGAGCTTGGTAAATGATCGGAGCAATGATCGGAGCAATGATCGGAGCAATGATCGGAGGAATGATCGGAGCAATGATCGAAGCAATAATCGGAGCAATGATCGAAGCTTTTCGGATGTTCCCAGTCCCAGCGTGCGATCGCATTTGTGAATTCCTCAAGAGTTTCAAAATCGTCCGGGTCTGGCGGCTCAGATACGGATTCAATCTCAAAATTCAGCAAGCTTAATTGCCCGTCGGCATCAGATTGGAAGTGGATAATCTGGGTCTGTGGCGGAGCATAGCGAGCCAAAAACCTATCAGAGAAAGTAAGCCCAGTCAAAATCAGATGACAATCGACTTCAAGAGCAGGGGAATTTTCAACCGTTTCTATAATCGGCTCCTGGGCTGAATCGACTTCGACACCGGGGATATTTTCAGCCGCCAGTGCGATCGGATCCTGGAAACGCTCAAAATCGGAAAATTTTTTCCGATTGGACTGGGTAAGGCGCTCAAAACCGGAAAATTTTTTCCGATTAGATTGGGTAACACGCTCAAAACCGAAAAATTCGACATCAAGGGAATTTTCGACCGCTTGCTCGATCAGCTCCTGGGCTTGAACTTCGATCGCGTCCTGGGCTTGTTCGACTTCGACACCGGGGGAATTTTCCACTACCGATACGATCAGTTCCTGGGCTGGATCGACGGACGCTGCAGGGGAAACTTCCAGCAGTTGCAGCAACGGGGAATTGACCCCGGCAATGGCATCTATCCAGTTTTGGCGGCAGCGTTTATCGCCCTCCGGCATCACATTGAGCTGCCAGCCAATTTCCTTCAATTCCTTAATATTGTTCTGTTGTAGCTGTTCCAGGGTGTACATAGGGGAAAAGGGTAGGTGTTACCCACCCGCCAACATTAAAAGTATGCAGTGCAGCCTTGTCTCATAATAGACTTTGATATATCATAGAGTCTATTATGAGAAACTGTCAATATCTCATCATAGACTTTGTTAATCTCTTAAAAGTGATGTTATGAACCAAGAACATGGCGAAGGTCAAAAAAGCGAAGCAGTTGGAGTACGGGGAAGTGAAGGTCACGAGGGCATTCGGCCTTACACCCACGGGAGCGAGGCTCTTTCGGGAGTTAGCGGAGGGCTTGGGGGTCAGTCCGTCACAATTAATAGAGAAGATAGCAAGGAGGGAACTAGAGATTTCGACCCCTTTGGGGGAGTTATTGACCAGCTAATCGACGATGCTAGAAAGCAATTGGTCAAAAGTCAGGAGTGCATCGTTTGGTATCGTGAAGAAGCGAAAGAGTATCAAGAAAAGCTCAATAACTTAATCAAGCTCAAGGAGTTGCAGCAGCAGCAACAGCAACAGATGAAAGAGCTGCAAACAAAATCATCCAACAATCAAGACGAGAAAAATCTCGCAGAATAACTGCTAAAAACCAGCACTCCTTAGAAGACGCTGGTTTTTGCGTTGTTACCCATTACCAAAAACCAACACCCGCACCACCGAGTCCTTTCTCTGAATGTATTCGCTGTCGGGTGGGGCAACGATAGCTTTTCCTAAACCAAAGTTACACATAGAAAAAACTCAAAACTCCTGTAACTCAGGCTAATAGTCGATTTAAATCCTACGCCCAGGAAGCTGCAATCAGTAGCATGACAAACTGAATTAACCCAGAGAAAAACCATGAACAGCAGCCAGCTTTCGCTGTTTAACACAAGCGCGGCAACCGGGCACGTGTACAGAGCCGGCGA
>NZ_JAUBTO010000348.1:0-2235 GCF_036702495.1 Microcoleus sp. C2D2
CCATCCCACAAGAGTTATTTTTTCTTGTGGGATGGGCATCTTGCCCGTCCTAATTATTTTTGCAAGAGGTCTATTGTTTGCCTGGGCCTATAATTCCTGTTACAGTATCTTTTGGGACAGAGGTAGGATTCAGCAGAAATAAAGCCGCTCTTTTTGCTGTAGTTTCAGATAGCTTAATTTGTTTGAGTTCAACAAGACCTTCCGCGATAAAAGAATCTCTCAAAGCAGCTTTTTCTCCGCTGTTAAAAACAGTTTCATAAAATACTTCCCGAATGCCAGCAGAAATGATTACTTTCAAACAATAAATGCAGGGTTCTAAAGTCACGTAAATGCTAGATCCAGCGGTTGATATGCCGTGTTTTGCAGCTTTGGCGATCGCATTTGCCTCAGCATGAACCGCCCGCGAAGGCAAAGTTTTGCTGGCATCGCAACTGCTCAAACCGGGATAGCAGAAGCCTTGAGCCGTGCAGTGTACCGAACCTGACGGCGAACCGTTGTAACCGGTTGCTAAAACTTGCCTGTTTTTAGCTATCACCGCGCCTACAGGAAAAGCCAGACAAGTCGATCGAGTAGCAGCCAATTTTGCCAACATTAAGAAGTATTCGTCCCAACTCGGTCTTTCTTCTTCTAGATTCATCTTGTATCCTGAATGTATTGGTTGCTTGTTTTCAGACACTGGGCCGCCTTTTGCAATTCTATTCCCAAATAACCAATATGCTCGCCTTTAATGGCAGGGGAAGCCGCACAAATTTCTCGCACTAACTTGAGAGGGTTTTTTCCAGAATAACAGGTGACAACTTCGCCGCTGCCGGGGGTGGTTTGCGTGACAACTATTTGATTGTCGGCTACTTCAACTAAAAAATTGCCCGCTGCATCGAAAAAGTCTCGATCTTCGCAGATTTTAGCATATTGGGTTTGAATTAGTCGATCGGCATTTTCAAAGGTATCGTCATACAAGTGAGCCGATTGACTCAGCGTTACCAACGGGCCCATCGTCAAATTATAATCGGAACGCCTCGCAATTTCATCTCGAATGTGCTGCTGCAAAGCCCGCAAACCCATTGCATTTGCCGGCCACGCCGCAAACATATCGTTACTGCGGAGAGTTGCGGTTAGCGATATTTCACCGTCCACAACTCGCACCCAAATATGATTCAAACAAGGGCTACCGCTGTGCTGGTGGTCTGAGGAACCGTCAGGCCTTCTGTTAATATTTCCCCCGGCATCCCACAAACTAATTACAGCACTTGCCGCGTCAATTTCCTTAATTAGTTTGACAATAACTTCTTCGATTTGATCTCGTCCAAACCACGACCGCATCCGCTGTGCGTAGGTATATTTAATGCCTTCGCTATACGGGGCATCTTCGAGCATTTGCGGTTTGTACTGTTCGAGGAAATCGCGGTCTATTGGTAAGTAATTCGGTTCAGGAAAATAGAACTCCGCAGGCTCATCTGTAATCACTGCCATTAAGTCGATTAATTCTTGCCACTGTCCGTCGTAACCAGTCGGTCGTAAGGTGCCAGTGGTCTTAATTCGGTGGATGATTTTTACCCAAGTTTCGGCGATAGTTTTGCCTTCAATTCTGTGTCCGTATTTCTGACCGGGGAGTACAGTCGGGACAATTTCTACTAGCGGAAAAGTTACCGGTTCTCCCCAAGGTTCAACAGATTCTTTTTCGGCAAAAGACTTGACAAAGGTCACTGTCTCTGCTATATTGTTGGCTTCTTTCCATTCGATGGAATGACGCAATAGTTCTAAGGCTTCTGCTGCTATTTCAATATCGATGTAGCCAAATATTGAAGATTTAATTAGCCAGCAATCTCTGCCAGTATCGCTTTTGCCGGCTTCAAAGCCGTTGCGAAAAAAGTCGAGCAAGCACGCTGCCGCACCCGAGTTGCGGTCTTCTTTGGTAGCGTTGAGAATTACTAAAAAGCGGACGTGGGGATTGCACAGCAAGTTTCTAATTAAGAAGTTGATGCCGCGAGTAGGAGAGTACAGTTGTCCGATGACAGCAAATTCGTTGGGTTGTAATTTTTTGCCGATCGCACTTTTTACTGTCCAGCCGCTGACAATGGCTGTTTGCCCCGTTCCGCAAATTAATTGATTCGGTTTGTGTAGGGGTTTGTACTCAAATTTATTGACTAGATTTGTGGCTGTCATCAGAACTATGGGTTTGAAACCCCGTCCTTTTAGGACGGCTTTACATTGAATTGAATCCCCTCGCGGGGTGGA
>NZ_JAUBTO010000349.1:0-2195 GCF_036702495.1 Microcoleus sp. C2D2
CACGACACATTCGGAGTGGTCATCACTGAATCCATCAGCTCTCTTGTTGCATCCTTGGCTCGTACCAATAATTCGTAAGCTGTTTCGCATTTAAAATGGTATAATAATAAATTAAAATTCACAGAAAAGACAGAAGTATGCCAGCCAAAAATCATCTCAATTCCGAGCAAGTCAAAAAGCTTCAACAATCCTTAAAACAAGAAGAAAATGGAGAAATTAGAGAAAGGATCTTAATCTTACTATTGCTCAATGACGGAAAAACGCAAAAAGAAATTGCTAAATTTATCGGGTGTTCGCTAAACAAAATCTGTTTCTGGTGCGAGCAGGTCGCTCCAGATAATTTAGAGAGTCTTAAAGATGATAAAATGAAAGGAAACCATCACAAAGCCACAGAAAAATACATAGAAATATTACTAGAAACAATTGACAAAGATCCTCAAGAGCTAGGATATGAATTTGGTCGATGGTCAGCGAAAAGATTGGCTACTTATTTAGAAGAAGTAACTGGAATTAAGTTAAGTGGCTCACAAGTATGGAGAATTATTTCAAAAAAAAAGTACGTTTACCTGTGGTCAAAATATAGCCTAGATCACAAACAAGATCCGGATAAAAGGAAAGCTTTTAAAGAAAAATTAGAGGAATATTTAAGAATAGAAAAAGCAAGTCCTGATCGCCTTCAGGTATGGTTTTGGGATGAAAGTGGATTTAGTTTAAGGGTGATTAGGAGAAAGACTTGGGGCAAAAAAGGACATCGCAAAAAAGTGAGGGGAGATAGAAGAAAAGGAAGAGTGAATGTCATGGGAGCAATCAGGTATTCAGACAAAAAAAGATTTGTTGAATTTCTTAGTAAAAGTAACTCTAACAGTTTCTATAAAGTCTTGAAACTATTTTATCAAGATTTAATAAGTGAATGGGTAGAAGCGGGAAACAATCGAGAAGATTTTACAGAAAAAGGGTGTCAAATAGTGATCGTATTAGATAACGCCAGCTTTCACAAGAAACAAGACTATATCCAGATAATAACAACAGAAATGCCTAATATTCATCTGGAATACTTACCTAAATATAGCCCAGACTATAACTTGATTGAATTGGTATGGCATTCAGCCAAAGAATATATTGCTAATCGACTTTTTAAATCAATTGAAGAATTAGAAGTTTTGTTGCATAAGCTTTTAAATGAAGGAGGATTGGTTATCAAATGGGGACGAAAACTTAAAAACAAAGGAAATGCTGTTATCACAATTTAAATGCGAAACAGCTTATGCTGCTTGACGAAAGTCCTTTAATCGTTCACTGTTCATTTAAGGAGTGGATAGGTTTTATTTTTCACCCTCATTCTCTCCTTAACGGTGGCTCTAGTTCTTCTTTTGCCACCGTTCTCATCTTTGCTTAGTCTAAACTACAGTCTTTTAGCAAAATAATCTGTATTTTCAAACACAAAATTAGATGCGCTTACCCTGATATTTCAGTGTTCATTTACAAATAGTGCATCTATTAACTGTAGCACTATTTTATGAAACTGGTATTAGATGGCGGGAAAATCAGGCTACGCAACGAAACCAAGGGCGAACCCTGTTATTGGAAAGACTACAAAGCCTTGTGTTTAGATAATGTTTACTGTGGAGCTTTTTTTCAAAAGTCTCAAGATTTAATTGATTGGGCGAATAGCCAAAAACTGCTGCATCCTATGTACTGTAATTGAGATGGTCATCCGGGAATTTGGAACTTGTTTCAAGAAATTGGAGAGGCCCAACAAAGACAAGAAATTTTAGATTGGTATCATCTCAAAGAAAATCTCTACAAGGTAGGGGGTTCATTCAAGCGATTAAAATCAGCAGAAAATTTTTTGTGGCCAGGCAAAGTTGATGAAGCAATCAATTTATTTAAAGACCTAAAAAAGAAAGCATTTAAAAGATTTTGCCACTATTTAGAAACCCATCGCTGTCGAATAGTTAATTACTTATACTATCAAGTAGAATCCCTAAGTTCTCTAGGGTCGGGAACAGTTGAATCACTAATTAAACAAATTGGAATACGGGTGAAACTATCGGGAGCGAGCGTGGAATATTAAGAGCGTTTCCTCTATTCTTTCTCTTCGCTGTGCTTATCTCAATGGTAAGGATTCAGGTCTGAAAGAAGGGAATGAGCTCAGGCATAGCCAAGTCACTCATATTGGGCAGAAATAGCATCAC
>NZ_JAUBTO010000350.1:0-2176 GCF_036702495.1 Microcoleus sp. C2D2
ACATCATTATAATGATAATTTACAACTCCAGGTGCCTACTTTTATTTGAATTCGGTTGATTTTTTTATCCTTTCCTTAAGGGCACTACCGAATATGCTGCCATCTCTAAATAATCTCATTTTTTTACATCTTTAAAGTTTACCATTTTTGTGGCGGGTTTGATCTCAAATTGCTGTAAGTTCTGTGAGGACTGGATTAACCGCACAGACGGGGATTCAAGCTCTAGGTCGTTAGATCGAGTTTTCCCGCCAGCAGAACAATAAAGCTAGGCGGGGATACTAGAATTTCCCCATCTACACCCCTACAACCACTACAGCTAGGTCAGCACACTCAAATTTCCCCATTAACTCACCCTGAGGTTAAAAGCAGAAAAAGTAACACAAGGGAAATGTGCAGATATAGGCAAAGTGGCAACCTATCCTGCATCAGAGTCTAAGATATGATTTGAGTCGCCTGACGCGGATAGGGGGCGTTTTGAAGTTGATTTGTTGGCAGCGTAAATTCTATCAAATGATAGATTAACCTTGTGACTTTGTTTTATTGTGCTTAATTGAATTCTTTCGTTTCAGCCATCCTCCCCACCCTAATGCTATAGCTGCAGTGAGGATTGTGGTCGGTTCAGGTACAGGCTCAGTAACGTCGTCAACGGTTGTAATTATCAGATTAACCTCCTGATCGAGAGTAAGATAGCCTCCACGGGTAAAAACTTTAAGCCCAGCAAAAGTATCGTTGTTTTTAATTCTCTGACTAATAAATGGAAGTACATTAAAGGAAAAAATTGGCGATAGGTCTATTTCCGAACCAGTATTTATGACACTATAGAAGTATATTCCATCTAAGTAGCCTCCAGCCTGAAAATCGGATACATCGGCTTGCCCGTTTCCTATATAGCCCTGAACGTCAAACCGAGACTGAGAGTCATACCACGAAATAGTATTAGCCTTAGGCTGAAAAATAGCACTGCTAATAGCTGTATTAGGAGCAAGAGATAAATGGGCAATATTAAATTCGTAAAAAGCTTTATATTCTTCATCTTCTTGATTGTTTCGTGTATGTCTTTCATCCTTTATGCCTACAGAAAGAGGTACATCACCATAAATATAGTCTCCTAGTCCGTCCTGATCCTTATCTCCGACAAAAAAACTGGTAGTGGAGGTCAAGGTAAATACAGCTGCTTTAGCTTCTTTGTTTGGTACCAAGACAAAACCTAAAGCGGTACAAACAGAGGCAAATGCGACCTTTTGGTAGAGGTTGTTCATAAAAACTAAATTTCCTTTTATAGTAAACAACTTGACTGAAAAGCCCATGGCAAAGTCTAAAAGCTGCAGCTAGAGTAACATATCTGCTGAACTTTTACTACACTCACACCCCACATCGTAAGGATATTCGCTTATTTTGACCTTGGGCTTGAAACCGCTACAGCTTCATTACATCGCCTGCAATAAATCCATATATAGCTCCTAGGTAACTGCCAGTGGTTACCTAATCGGTTAGGTAACTGCATCTCGCTCCTAGGTAACTGCTAGCGGTTACATAATCGGTTAGATAACTGTCAGTCATCCCAAAACCCGTCAAACCGATGCGGTGCTAGCTGGGTATAGCGGACTGTGTGGTGAATATTAGCGTGTCCCAGATATTCTTGAATCGCCATCGTGTCTATCCCTTTAGCCGCCAAATAGTACCCGCAAACGTGCCGGAGCATATAAAGATGCACCGGGAACTGAAGCCCTGCTACTACCCCTGATTTTCGGATCGTCTTCCTCGCAGCATCCACAGTCATCGGAACCCCACGCTCAAATAGGAATACAAGTTAGAGAGTAGGGTATAGGTAAAGTAGCCCCAACCCAGCACATCAAAATTATCCCTAACATTTACCTATAAACAAAGATAATCTATAGGGGACAAGGGTTTGAGTTATTTGAGATTTAAACTGTTGTTTTTCTTTTTTATTGCGCCTCGCCCACAACTCGCCCGACATAGACTAACTTAATCTTACGCGCCTAGATCGGGGAGAGTGCGGTCAAATGGTACCTCGGCTGCCAGAACTCGATCGCCTTCGGCTGGCGTGGATGAAGTCGATGCACTCGGCTTGAGTGTGAACCCACATTCCGCACCCTCAACTGGCACATAGGCGGATTGAGGTGGTAAAAGTGAATCATCCGAGATAATAGTGAGT
>NZ_JAUBTO010000351.1:0-2139 GCF_036702495.1 Microcoleus sp. C2D2
GGTAGAGTCGAGGGAGGCTATTATGTCTCGCCCCTCTCTTTTAAATCTGGACGTGCAACTTTCATTGCATCCAGCTTCCGACAATCTTGTTTGCTCATGTGGATATAATCGTGACAGCTTTCATGTACAACCATCAGGTTTGTGTCCTTCCAGTTTTCATGGTTGCCGTCTTTGTGGTGTAAATTAACTCTTTCTTCTCCCGTAAGAAGATGTCCACAGTGTCCACAAGTATGTTTTTGCTTTTTGAGCATCTTAGAGGTTATACCGTCATATAGCGCACTGTTGCGTTTTGTCCAGTAAAGGATATCTCCATCGAAAGGTGATTTATCCCCTTTTACCATCACGAATTTATTTTCGTGCCATCCAATTTTTGGAAATGCTAGGTCTATCAGGTGATTGACAAGGTAGCGGGTTAGCTTACTTTCTTTGTTAAATACCTTCCATGTTTTATTGTTGAGTGACCATAAATTAAATCTGGGGCCATCCAACTTACAAAACTGGTGGTAGTTTCTCCAACCTCTGACAATAGGAGCCAGCTTTTTGGCTTTTACCTTTGCCCCATAATTCGAGTTATTGACGATTTTTTTCACTTTCTGTCGAAACTTTTTGAAGTTTTCCACTGAGGGAAAACTCCTGAACTTCCCGTTTTTCTGGACTTTAAAAGTCCATCCTAGAAAGTCAAATCCATCTGTCGCTGCGGTTATTTTTGTCTTTCTTTCACTAACATTCATCCCTCTTTCTGCAAGGAACTGACGGATTTTGTCAAGGATCTTTTGTGCGTCATCTTTTGGTTTGAGAAAAAACACCAGATCGTCAGCATATCTGACGGATGGGTGAAGGGACTCTATCCCGTTTAATGCTATATTTGCCAGAAGTGGGCTGACTACTCCACCTTGCGGTGTTCCTTGTTCGGGAAATTCTGGGTTTACTCCTATTTTTAGACAACGGAAGATTCCGTTTCTGATGCCCATTGGGGCAATGAGTCTATCCATAATGGCAGTGTGGCTGATTCTGTCAAAGCACTTTTCGATGTCTAATTCGATGACTCGCTTGGTTATTCCTTTACCTTGAGAGTTTAGGTTTTGAAACAGGTATTTTTGAGCATCATGTGCTGCCCTGCCTGGTCTAAATCCATAGCTCCGTTCATGGAATAGTGCAACGCGCAAGCAGGCTCAATAGCGTATTTGACTAAGCATTGCCACGCTCTATCGTACATTGTTGGCACTTTTAATAATCGGGTTGACCCATCCTTTTTGGGTATGGGAATTTCTCTCAGCCTTTGGTGCTTCCATTTGTCAACATTTGACTTGAGATTGAGGCTCAAGTCTAGGCGTTCTTGATGGGTCAAGGACGCTTTGCCGTCTATACCTGGTGTTTTCTTGCCTGCATTTAGCTGTGTTACTTGACGGATTGCCAGTAATCTTGCTGCACGGGACTTCAGAATTAGCTTCTGTAATGACTTAACTTTACGCAGGTCATTTTCTCGAATAGCTTTGTACACTCGTTTTTGTAGGCGGAATAAATTCCTACGAAATTGCTTCCAGGGTAATTTGCTCCAAAATTCACGCTTCGCTAAGACTGTGCCTAATCATTCTCTACTCCAGTTCGTGTATTCTGACTGCCTTTCAGCAATGGAGCTGAATCCTACCCGAATCTAAGGGTTTACTCGTCTCGTCTCGTCTACCTTGGGTTCGACCTTTCCAAAGACCTTAGATTCGTTTTTATTCGTTCCCTCAAGTGATTGTCTTGTCCTTTTAGGTGGAACCACTTCAACCATTGGATACCCTTAGTACGGCTAATCTCTGAAGTAGAAGTTGGCGGGTATTAGCTCCAATAAAGTCAGGGGGGTTATTCTTTTCCGTCCTGCTCTTTCCTAGGTTGCTTTTTTAGGTTCTGTTTCACCGTGAGGACGCCCCTAGCGCCAGTGTGGTATCGGTCAACCTCTGATTGCGCCCTATTCCCAGCTTCAGCCTCTCGAATTCCGAGTCGAGTCACTGTGGGTAGATTGGGAGTCATGCCCGTACTTGGCAGAGAGGGCTTGCACCTCTATCATCTTGAGAGTTTCACGAGCCTTTAATGGCTGTGAGCCGTGTTATTTCGTGGTTTTATCCACTGATTCGACGGCAACGAATCGCACAC
>NZ_JAUBTO010000352.1:0-2095 GCF_036702495.1 Microcoleus sp. C2D2
GTAGGAGTGAAAATTGTAATCTCACACTTTTTTCATTATAACCGATAAGTCATCAACTTATTTATTTTTCATTCCTAAGTGAGTAAATTCATAAAAAAAGCTTTCTCCAGTTAGCGGTTCTACTGCGCCATAAAGCCACAAATAAGTAAAGTCCCATAGCACTTGGACTTGCGGTTTTACTCCGCAACCAGTTAACTTTCTTCTTTGAACTGTATGCAAACCCATCCGGCTTTCATCTTGACGACAATAGCGCAGTTTTTTCCACTGTTTTAAAAAGCTCTTACTTTCTGTCAGACTGGCTTTGATGAGAAGTAGGAGTTTTTTTTTAATTCTTCTACTGCCCCTGCTTTCTGTTTTTCACTCACGCCTTCGTGGCACTTTTAATTTTCCTTTAAGACGATATGCAAGTCCATTGATGTACTGTCCGATATGCCACAGGAACTTCGCAGCAGGTTGTCAGCCATTGATGTACTTCTTTGTAACTACTGAATCCTTCGGGGTCGAGCAATTCTTTTGATAATCTATCTACAGTTTCTGCTGTCATAATTCAAGGTCGAACCGATCGGGGTTTTTGATATAACAATTCTGCGATGCCTCCCGAACGATAACTAGACAACCATCTTTGGATTGTGGTCTGGGGGGGTGACAAAGAGGCCTAGGAGATAGACCGAATCAGGGTTGCAGCCCGCATACCTTGTTGATAAAAGCGACGTTTATGGCTCTTCCGTACTTATTGTGCTAAAATGTTAGTTAAAGGTGCATGATAATTGTGACTCTCGAATAAATAATGAACAAGTTAATGACAAGTATTCTCAATTTGCCCGGTGTCGTAGTAGAAGATTACAAACAAACAGGAGAAACATTAATATTAGTAATAAAATCACAAAAAACGACAGCCTCTTGCCCTGTTTGCCGTCAATCCAGCCATCACTTGCATCAAAATTATAGATATCTAGTGAGAGATTTACCAATTGGTAATAGAGAAGTAATGTTGAGAGTAAATCGGCGCAGATTCAAGTGTAAAAATTGTCGCAAACCTTTTAATGAAAGTTTAGCGTTTCTCGAAAAAAAGAAAAATTTTACAAAGAGATATGCACAAAGTATTGCTGAACAAGTTGTCCATAGTGACATTAATAACGTGGCTAAAAACAATAAACTAACAGAAGAAGAAGTTTGGTCAATGGTAAAAGCTGTAGCCAATAAAATCTTACCTGTTGATGTAAAAAAGTTACATAAATTAGGCATATATGAAATTAGTTTAGTAAAAGGAAAAGGAAATTTTATAGTTGTATTAGTCGATTTATCAACACATAAACTAATAGGTTTAGCTGCTGATAGAAAACAGGAGACCATCGAAAAGAAGATGCTTGAATGGGGAGAAGAAGTCTTAAACCAGATCGAAGAAGTAAGTATGGACATGACGGGTAATTATAAATCATTAGTCAAAAAAATTTGCCCGAATGCTGATGTAACAGTAGATAGATTTCATGTGACCAAAATAATTCATGAGGAATTAAATCAGGCGAGAATCGAGCAAAAAAAGGCAGCCTCATCGTTAAAAGCGAAAGAAAGAGCCAAATTATTGGAGAGTTTAAAAGGAAATAAATATACATTGTTGAAAGCAGAGAATGACTTGTCTAGCCAACAAAAATTAAACTTAAAACAAGTAAAAGATGCTTCGCCGTTAGTAGGAAGTATGCACCTTTTAAAAGAAGAGTTTCATACTTTGTTTGAAAAAAGTAATTGTTTGGGTGACGGGATATTAGAATTAGCAGATTGGTTAAAAAAGGCACAACCATACTATAAAAAGAGTGTAGAAACAATCAAAAGATGGTTGGGAGAGATTGGGGGGTATTTTGAATCAAGAACAACTAATGGGATAGTAGAGGGAATTAATACTAAATTAAAGCTCTTAAAAAGGTGTGGTTTTGGATTTAGAAATTTGATAAATTTTGAAATACGGGCATTACTTTTTTGGCATTTTCCTAAAAAATTAGCACAATAAGTACGGAAGAGCCACGTTTATTTCGAGTTAACTTCATTAACTGTTCCACTTCCAAAGAATATTGTTCGAGATAATTAACCCACTTTTCTC
>NZ_JAUBTO010000353.1:0-2073 GCF_036702495.1 Microcoleus sp. C2D2
TGAATACTTGCCAAAATGGAACTATAGAGCCGTACCTCAAACTTAGTAATTCATCAAGTTATTTATTTTTCAGTCCTTAGTTCAACGTATCACGGTACTTAAGTTAGTATTTATCGCAAATCTAGCCGTATTATGGTATTTGCTGCACCATTTGCTGAAGCATGGTAAGGGAGCTTATAATTTTGGTAATTCAGAAGACACTCATTTGACTTAATAAATATCAGCATCTTCTATCAGTAGGCGCTTTACCATTTTATTTGTGATATCGTTTCCGATTCCATGGGAATGATACTGTCAAGGTCAATAATTCCACATTCCCCGACTCCCGACTCCCGACTCCCCACTCCCATCATTCCGGTGCAACCGGAATCGATATGATGCGTTTACCTGATAATTTTAAGTTTCAATATTAAATATTCAACTCTTGGGGCGCATTCTTGAGCGTATTCATAGTGTTTTTCATTTTTTATCATAGTTTCCAGGCTCTTTATTTCCCTAAGCTGAAGATTGCCAGTCGGCAGACAATTAATCACAAAATTGCTTATAAGTCCAATAAAAACCTAAATCTTTATAAAAATCGGCGAATTGTAAAGATTTAATAAAGCTCGGAGGGGTTATACCCCCTATGAGTTATAGTGACATACATATATAGATGCACCCTGATGGCTTTCCCGTTCCAAAAGAGCGGGATTTTTATTGGAAAAATATTGTATTAAGTTTTAAGAGACCTGGTACAGATAGAATTGGTGGAACATTCCAATAAAACGATCGCAGCAACGGTCATCACTACAATTGCCACTAATCGCGAAGGCACCGCTTTCGTGAAGCGAGGCAGGATAAACAAGCCAATATTTGCTCCTACATCAAATACGGTGTCACCTTTGTGCAACTCAATTCCATTTTTGATGTAGGTCTGTACTTCTTTATAAACAAACTGGGCTTCGTGCTTCTGTAAACAAAATATGCTCTTCCCACTCGTAAGTTTCACTTACTTATATAGCAACCCTAAATGAGTCGTAAATTTTTTACCCCACCCCAACCCTCCCCGAACCCGCGGTTCGGGAGTAAGAAATTCACAAATGATTTAGGATTGCTATATCGGTGGCAAAAAGCCAATATTTGGCAGCAAGTCTTAGAACGCCTGCAAGCCGATGCCGATCGACAAGGAAAGTTAGATTGAGAGATTCCTTACGTTGATGGCAGCGTAATACGCGCACACCAACACGCGGCTGGTGGAAAAAAAGGGGCGAATCACAGGAGAAACTAGGTCGTTCCAGAGGTGGTTTTAGTACCAAAATACACATCCGTTGTGAGGGTAAAGGTAAACCCATAACTTTTTTGCGATCGTCCTGGTCAACGTAACGAGTCAATATTTTTAGAACAATTGATGGAACAAGGAGCCGTCAAGCGCCCGGGTGCAGGTCGTCCGCGTCTACCTCCGAAAAGAGTAGTAGGTGACAAATGTTATACAGGTCGTGGCATCCGTAGTTATTTACGTCGGCGAGGTATCCGTTTTACCCACCCTCTTAAGGTGGACTAACTGCTAACTTAACGAGTTTCTGACAAACCATCGCTCTCACAATCCCTGCTCTATTCCATTAACTAAGATGAATTCAGGTGTTTTCCTGACTAAGCTGGAATCATCCACGAAATCAGATCGTATCTGATGTCTTTGTTTCCAATTTTATTGAGTCCAGCCATCTTCATTTCCCCAAGCTCAAGATCGCCCTCCGGCAATCTTATGAATCATAAGATTGCTCATAAGTCAACATAACACCTAAATCTTTACAAAAATCGGCTAATTGTAAAGAGTTGCTAAAGCGATGAGGGGTTATACCCCCCATGAGTTAGAGTCAGATAAATAGATGCACCCTGATGGCTTTCCCGCTCCACAAGAGCGGGATTTTTATTGGAAAGCCGCAGCGTTAAGTTTCACAATACCTACTACAGTTGACACTCCCTGACCTAAAGGACAGGGATTCTTAATTCAGCAACAGACCTTAAAATGTTGCGTCCTTTCAGCAATACTCAAACTTTTTAACCGTAGAAATCCTACCAATTAACGAGCCTGAT
>NZ_JAUBTO010000354.1:0-2002 GCF_036702495.1 Microcoleus sp. C2D2
AGACCTCTTGCAAAAGTCCTTTTCCTCAATTGATGGGACGGGCAAGATGCCCATCCCACAAGAAAAAATAATTCTTGTGGGATGGGCATCTTGCCCGTCCTAATTATTTTTGCAAGAGGTCTACAGATTTGGTGATTTGAAGGCATGATTCGATATTTTCTAACAAATTATTGATTAACTGTATCTGATATTGCTGGATGTTCGTCTGTAGCGGCTCTTTGCTGTCTTGAAAACAGATTACTTTTTCGGCGATTTCCTTGTAGTGTTGCAGCATGGAAAAAGTATCGGTGCTGAAGCGAGCGAGATAGTTTTTAGCAGCCTCGCTGCAAATTTCCGTTACTTGATTTAGATAAGCTTCTGACGATTCAGGCGGCTTTTCATACGCAGTTCTTTTATTCAAAATATAGCTAGCACCGCCGACTACTGCTGCTCCCACAGGCCCGCCCAACAGCCAACCTAAGCCGGTTGCGATCGCCACTGGAGTCACTTCGCCCTGGTTCGACTTTTGAGCTGGAGGTGGTGGCGGCTCCGGTAAGCTGACTTGTGGGGATGGAGGAAACGAAATCAAAAGTGCGATCGGCTGTTCTTTGTCAAAGAATTCGCAAGCTTTATTTACCCATTCTGCGATCGTTTGCTGCTGCTGCAACACCTCTCGCTGAAATTTTAGGTTCCACGCGTCAAAACTTCCTTCCTGAAGCGACAGCGCCATTTCCGATTGATACCGCTGCAAAAGTGTCGGCTGGTAAAGCCACATCTCGAAATCGGAAACGCTGGCGTGAAAGCCTTTAGATATCAATTTTTCGGCTTTTTGTTTAATTTCAATTTTGTCTTTGTGCTTTTTTTGAGCTGCGGCTATTTCTGCAGCGACAGTTTCAGCTTTGGCTCGGAGAGATTGGCAAATTTTAGTAGCTATAGCTTCTATTCTGGGCAACTTAACTGCTAGTTGTTCCTGTTGAGCTGCCACAATACTTTGCAAAGCCGATTCAAAGGTGGCAATTCCTGTAGTTTGGGCGGCCGCCACATCTCCTTTCAGCCTAGCCCTCAAAGCCGGCAAAGCATCGACGCGGTAGATATTGCTGATATTGTTCGGCAAGTTCGACCGAAAACTTTCGGCAACAAACAACAACCGATTGTATACTTTTTTTTGCTCGTCGGGTTCGAGTAGATTGAGAAAATTGGCAACAAAGAGTACAGTGTTGATGTTGCGATCGCTCAACCAATCTCTCAAGTTCTCCCGTTCCCCTAAAGTCATCAATTTGCGAGCATCTAAAACCTGCACAACCAAATCAGCCGTTAGCAATTTATCCCGAACCAAATTATCCTGTTCTTCCCGATCGTTGGTTCCCGGCAAATCCAGCAATTCCACACCCGTTTTCAGGAATGGATGGGGACAGTAAACATTAACGGCGGCCACATCATCCCGCATTTGTCTGGCGTCGTCAAGGATGGCGTAGCGTTTCAAAACATCAGTCCCCGGTTCGCTAACTTCCGTGCCGTCTTTCAGGGTTATTTTTGCGCGCAATTCCTCGCCGTAGTTGACATAAATGGCAGCACCTGTAGTGGGCACTAGGTCGATCGGCAAAGCACGATTTCCAAGCATTGCATTGAGCAAAGTTGACTTGCCGTAATTAAACGGGCCAAAGACAGCAATTTGAAAAGTTGGTTTGGCGAGATAGTCGCAGATTGAGGTTGTATCTCGATAAAGTTGGGAGTTTTTGTCGAGTTCGAGAATACCCAGTGCTGACTTGAGATTGTCGGTCAGGTTTTGATAAGTTTCTGGTTGTTGCATATTTAAGATTACCTCATTGTTGGGAAGGTGATAATTCCAGAACTTACGCAGAACCTAATTATCAGTCCTGGACGCCAGTGTCACGATTAGGATCGCGAATTAAATAACTTACAATTTTAATTGTGATTGTGGGATGGGCGT
Source organism: Microcoleus sp. C2D2 (assembly GCF_036702495.1). NCBI lineage: Bacteria > Bacillati > Cyanobacteriota > Cyanophyceae > Oscillatoriales > Microcoleaceae > Microcoleus > Microcoleus sp. C2D2. Next base: position 1,931 of record NZ_JAUBTO010000354.1, read on the forward strand.
CCCGCCCGTCTTTTTTGGACGGGCGGGACGCCCATCCCACAAACTTGTGGAAGTTATTTAATTCTCATTCCT
>NZ_JAUBTO010000355.1:0-1993 GCF_036702495.1 Microcoleus sp. C2D2
GTTAAACGCCTAGGTGGCGAACATATTGGCCCGTCACTGCCGAGCGAAAATAGCTCGATGCCTCCGACCATTTACAAACAAAAGCTCCTCTGATGTAGGAGCCTTTGTTTTAGGGGCTTCTAGCCTTTAAACAACTTTCCCAGGGTAGCGAGAGTGCTCAACTCTAGCTTGGGGATGATGCCGTAAACCAGTATGCCGTTTTTACTGCATTAGATAAACCTGCAACCACTTATAATATCTGGCGTTGCTGAATAATGGTATGATAGATTGAGTACGATTGCCAAAAAATAACACTAAAAAATAACACTTCAAAAAACATAGAGCTTATGCAATGTCCTGAATGTCAGTCAATTTACGTTAATAAAAATAAATGTTCATAAAAAAGGTAAACAGAATTATATTTGTGTCAATTGTGCCAGACAATTTATAGACTGCTATCAACCTCATAAAGGTTACTCTTGGGAGGTGAAACGTGAATGTCTCAAAATGTATGTTAATGGTCGGGGTTTTCGAGCAATAGAAAGAATTAAAGGAGTACATCATACCACTATCATAAATTGGGTCAAGCAAGTCGGGGAATTGCTTCCTGATACTTATGAAGTAGAGACAATTCCCGAAGTTGCAGAACTTGAAGAACTAGAAACATTTGTTCGCCTTTAAAAAATAAGATCTGGGTTCCGACAGCGGTTAATCACTTTCAGCCAGGGATTTTAGGATGGGTGCTGGGCGATCTCGTGCGTACAGCAACTTTTCGACCATTGTGGGAATTAGTCGGCAATTGGAAATGTTATTTTTATATTACAGATGGATGGCCAATTTATCCCATGTTTATGACCGATGGAGACCCAGCCCTGTCAAGGTGTTCCTTATTCAGGAACTTTTTGTTTAGTTCACAACGGCAACGGTCGAGTCGTGAAAAGTTATTAAGCTCAGCGAGTAGACTGATTCAAGCCGCCGTTGCCGTTCTCTTTTACTCGTGAGCGATCGGTATAATTGTCCCAACCAACTACCGATGTTGGTAATGATCGCACCATTGGCAGTATTCTCGCTCGGAGCAGGTAAATGTTAGATGCCATTTTTGAACGGTTTGTCAAGCAGAGTCCTGTTAGCGTTATGGTACGTGCCTTAATGGAACGAGTATTCAACAAAGAACAACTCGACTCTATATTTGAAAATCACGCCACTCGTCAGTACACGCGAGAGCTGCTATTCTCGCTTCATTGTAGATTTAATGAGCCTGGTTGTCTGTGGCATCTATCCCTCCGTGAATGCTGCATACCGAGCTAAAGCGTTGTCCCTGAATGTCAGTCGCACTGCGGTCTATGACAAACTTAATGGGATTGAACTAGATGTCAGTGCTGCACGGCGTTACGAGAAACTGCTGCTTCTATGACTAATCTGATGCAGTTTTTGGGAGATGCTCCACCGAGGTTATTAGCTTCTCATCAAGTCAGAATCATTGATGGTAATTGTTTGGCTGCCACAGATCCGAGGCTCAAAGCCCTGAAACCCTATGCAGCAAAAGCTTTACCTGGTAAGTCTTTGGTGGTACTTGACCCCGACTTACGGATGGCGATTGATGTGTTTCCCTGTGAGGATGGTCATGCTCAGGAACGTTCTTTATTTAAGTCTGTTTTGCAGACCGTTAAAGCTGGTGAACTGTGGATTGCCGATCGCAATATGTGTACCCAAGGATTTCTATTTGGTATACAGGCCGCTGCATCAGACTTTTTGATCCGAGAACATAAAACTTTGCCACAGAAAGCCATCAGTGAATTGGAATTCCAAGGTGATGTAGAAACTGGCTCTGTGAGTGAACAAACTGTTGCTCTGGCTTATGGAGGTAACTCTTTGAAAGTAAGTAGTTAAGCGAAATTAATTACACAAACAAACATTATGCTACAATAACACTATTAAGTTGTACAGAGAGATATTGTGTATGTTTTTACTTAGAGATGTTAATCCACTTTCATTTAAATTACTAATCCGAATT
>NZ_JAUBTO010000356.1:0-1984 GCF_036702495.1 Microcoleus sp. C2D2
GATGAATGGGGACATTTTGACCGCAAAGTTGACATTCAGGTTGCTGCTGATGTAGAGACTTTTTCTGAAGGTTATGCCTTTTTGAGGACACAGGTTGACGAGTTGTTGCAGCAGTCAGGTGCTGAAAATCAGATGCTCCTTAAACTTCATGATTTGGAGAAGCATATTTCTCGGAGAGAAAAAACTCTTGAGTCTCTTGAGAGCAAAATAGAAATTGCCAACGCTCAACTGCAACGTCTTCAAAACTTTTTAGAGCGTTTGGGAATTGACCCTGGTTCTTATTCCTTGTTTATTGGTGATCGACCTATAGGATTAAAATCTGCTGCTGAAGTTGTTACAACAGAGGTTGAAAATGACCCTATCCCTTTTAACTGTTCGGATGATGATGAGGATTCTCACGAATTTTAACTATGGATAACGAGTGGACAGAGCTACCGGGGGCGGAATATCAACCTCTTCTGGACTTTGAATCTGAAATTCTTGATGAGGGGAAATTTGCCGATGTATATTTCCTCACCAAAGAAATTAAGAGAGGTTTTTTAGATTATGTGCGCCAGGGCATTATGCTGCACACAATCCGCCGATTTCGATTGTATAAGGAGAAATTCAAAGATTTTAAAACTTACTGCGAGCAAGGGCTAGGGCGGCAACATTTTTACTGTAAGCAAATTATTAAAGCGGCCGATATTTGCCTGCGATTAATAAAATTTGGTTTTAAAATTTTGCCAAATTGTGTGGCTCAAGCAATCCCTTTGGTGAAGTACGCGGCGGTGGATCAGTACGGGGATAGTCCTTTAATAAGTAAGTGGCAAGAAGTTGTGAACACTGTACCAAAAGAAAGAATTTCTGCTGTTACCATCACCGAAACCATTGACGAGAACCCGGAACCCCGGCTGCAACAAGTCCGTATCAAGAAGGACACCTACGCACTTTTAGCCAAGAAAGCGGCGGCGGCAGGTCTATCTTTCTCTGAACTGCTCGACAGAATCGCCGATGAATACAACCCTCAAGATACTGAGGAGCCAACCATACACACTCCAGAGCAAGAGAAGATTTTAGACCAACTAGATGCCGAGTTTCAGCAAAACGCTACTGTGGAGGATCGCGGAGAAACTAACGGATTTACTATCAGAAAACCTGGCAAAAAGTTCTCAAAATTTCATCAAAAAGTTATCAGTCGTGCGAATAGATCCGGCAAAGAGTCGGATTCATCCTAAATCTAATTATAAAAACCATGCACAATAATTTCACTTACGGGTACTCCGAGCTGCCCCCAGTTCGACCTGAAATAAAAGCTGAGATTGTCGCTCTTGATGTTCAACTCGCTGATTTAATTTTAAAAAGTCAAGGCAACTACCGAGAGCTAGAGGCGCTAGCAGAAATGCTAGATAATTGTCTAGATAGCTGTCAACTTAGTCTCAATGTTATTCGCATAGCTGACGATAGGTCGCAGCAATCAAGTATTAGCTTAACTGATTTACCCAAGAAAGAAAAAGAGGTAATTTTGTCTACTGCTATCACATCCACAGTAGCCATCAAAGTCCTAGCTGGTATTTTCGGCTGTGATTTTGAGACAGCCGCTTCCCATGTCGCAGTGATAGGTGAACTAGAATTTGGTTCGATGACTCCTGAAGCAATAGAACGAGCTATTGAAGAGATGGCAAAGAATTTGAAAGATAATCCTGATGGAGCATTTTTTATCCGAGTCGAAGACTAAAATTTAATAGGTATACATTGGTTTCGTCGCATTGCGATTAATTTCCGCCTGAAGATGGCTGCTTCGACTCAGCGGCCGAAACTCTCCCTTAATAATGGGGAGTCGCGGATCGAGTCCAAATCATCCGTCAATTAATGAAACAGTGATTTAGGGCTTTCAAATGGAATCAAGCTCTTGAGGCTTTTAGTCGTTCATAAGCTCGGTCACTGCTTAATTAATTGCTATTCCCTGTGCAATTTTTCGCTTTAAGAGTGAATTAGGCTCTTA
>NZ_JAUBTO010000357.1:0-1975 GCF_036702495.1 Microcoleus sp. C2D2
GTTTATCGGCGGTGACAGCGAGCGGACCGGGGGGAGGGGCGATCGCACTGCGGTCCGGAAACGTGACATTGCGCGATGGCTCGAGCCTAGTATCCGATACCATCGGGAACATTGACGGCCGCGGCATCAAGATCGAAGCAGCACGATTTAGCCTTTTAGATCGAGCCTTTGTCGCCTCCACCACTACCGGAACTGGAGCCGGAGGCCCGATCTTGGTGCGAACCGCCGAGAATATAGAACTCAAGGGAATAGGATTTGAAGACTTTCGGCGACGGATTCTCGATCCTGGTGCAGCACAAAAGCCGGCACAGGTCACCGACCGCGAAAGCAGCATCAGTACCGGAACCCTCGGTGTCGGCAGAGCCGGGGAGATCGCGCTCGACACCAAACGATTAACTATGCGAGACGGATCGGCAATACTCAACCCTACACTCGGTAGCGGAGAGGGCGGTGGCGTGACAATTAGAGCCAGTGAATCGGTAGAAATCAACGCCTCCGGGCTGTTAACCACAACTTTTAACAGGGCAAATGCAGGCAGTATCGCTATCGAAACCGGTCAACTGAGTGTCTCCGACGGAGCCGCCGTCTCAACCTCGACTTTTGGTGCAGGCAACAGCGGAAATCTGATCGTCAGAGCTTCAGACTCGGTAATAGTAGCGAGACAACGATCGGATACCCCCGTGAATACTGGTTTAGCCACTAACAGTATTGGCGGCACGGGAAGGGCAGGAAACATCGAAATTAACACCCGCTCCCTGCGCGTAGAAGCAGGGGCTGGGATCTCTTCTTCGAGCGGGCTGAACACAAGAGAAAGGCTGATTCCGGAGGGGGGGCCCGGCGGAAACATTACCGTCAACGCCAAAGACTCTGTGGAAGTGATCGGCACCTCCGCAGGCTCCATTCCTTACCCAAGTGCGATGGGTGCGGGAACGTTTGGGAGCGGCAAAGGCGGGGATGTGACGTTGAACGCCAGACGGTTGAGCGTGCGAGACGGAGGAGCTATCCTAGCCTCAACTCTGGGTGCGGGACAAGCGGGAAATCTGAGTGTCACGGCGGACGAATCCGTAGAAATAGTCGGCACTAGCACACAGGGCTTTCCCAGCACCCTCAGCACAGCTTCGGGAGATTTCCTGATCCAAACTATTTTCCGGCTGCAACCTCCATCTGGTGCGGCGGGAAGCTTGAGCATTGCCACGGGCCGATTGAGTGTCCGAGACGGCGCAGGGGTTAGCGTCCGGAGTTTGGGAACGGGGGCGGGTGGCAGCATCAATGTTGTCGCCGATTCGATCGCCCTCAACACTAAAGGCAGCATTGACGGCACGACTGTATCGGGTATCGGGGGTAATATTAACTTGCGAGCCCGAGACATCCAATTGCGCGACAACAGCCGAATTACAACCGATGCGCGTGCTGGCGAAGGCGCCAACATCACCCTCAACAGCGATATCCTAGTGGGGGCAAACAATAGCGACATTACGGCTTACGCTCGCAGCGCGGAGGGCGGCCGCGTTAATGTCAATGTCCCGAGTATCTTGGGCTTTACAGCAGCGAGCCGCGAACAGGTCAAAAGCTGGTTGGGGCTGACTGACGAGGAATTTGCAGCGTTGGAAGTAAGTCCTACATCTCTGCTTCCGAGCAGCGACATCGCCGCTCTTTCCCAAAGTAGCGCCCCGGCTTTGCCAGCTGGCGTGAATCCCGCTCAAGGTTTAGTGGAACTGCCACAAAATATTGTCGCTCCGGCTGCTTTAATTGCGGCAAATCCCTGTACGAAAGGGACCGAGAGCGCATTTACCGTCACTGGGAAAGGAGGACTGCCATTAAGTCCTGATGATACCCTCAGCAGCTCTGCATCCCCGTTTGCCTGGGTGGAAGAGGCAGGAAGTTCGGCAACGGACAATGTACGGGATGTAACGGATCGAGCTCCGAGGGAAATCCCGGCTCGAGAAGTTGTTCCGGCTCGCGGTTGGGTGGTGAA
>NZ_JAUBTO010000358.1:0-1940 GCF_036702495.1 Microcoleus sp. C2D2
TCTTTGGCAAGGGCAATAGCCTTGTCGTACATCTCGATCGCTTCTAGTTTTTGACCCAAAACTCGATGTCTTTCTGCCTCTACTAAATAGAATTTGTGCAGATGATTCATGGGGGCATGATGCGCCCATTTCTGCATTTTTTCTTGATTAGCTTGTACGCGATCGAGAATTTCTTGTTGCTCTGACTCTGGGCTGTAGGGATACACCGTTAGCCGTACTAAAGAATCGTAAAAATGGAAAATAGGAACAACGGGCAATCCTACTATTGCGTCTAAATATTTCTCTGCTATAGCAATATTCTCAATTGCTTGAGAGGATTTTTCAAACAAATAACAAAGTAAAATTTTATTCAAATATAAGTAGAAAATTCCAGTTTTATCATTGGCTTGCTGGTGCAACGGTAACTTTATATGCTCGTCGTATGCTTCACCTTGGAGACGGCAGGGATCTTCGCTTCTTCCGAGTAGATTCAAGACAGCCTGCCAATAGATTTCGTGAAAATGAAGTGCTGTTTCTTGCTTAATTTTATGAACGGCATCTCTGTAAGTTGCCATCTCTCTTTCAAGTCCAGTCAGTTCTTTGCCGCTAAAGTAGGCGAAATAAGAGTAGGCTATTAGACCAAAGGCAGCAAATTCTAAATCTCCCGTCTCTATGCCACTAGCGTAAGCTGATACCAAAGGTTCTAAAGTTTCTGCGAAATGTTCTTTCCAATGTCGGGTACATATATTGACCATAACGACTGTCCTGGCTTGGATTTCTTTGGCATTCAACTTCGACAGTAGATTTAAAGCCAATTGACCGAACTTATAACCCGAGTCAATATCACCCACAACCCCACAAAGAAGAAGACCATAATTGGCATAAGCAAACGGAGACACAGAAGCATTGCCATATTGGACAGATAAATCTACTTGTTTGCACAACGTCACAGGCAACAGTTGTGGGGCAGCGATATATGCAGGAGCAAAGATACTTGATAAAAGTCTCATGGCTGCTAATTTATAGGGCTCGGACATTTGAGGTAGGTCAACTAAATCCTCAATTTGCTTACCATTCAAAATTGCCGCAGTTTCCCCTAATGCCTGCCCAATATCTGAGGGGTTAGGCTGAGAAGGAAACTCTACCCCTAACAGCTTTAAAACCTCTAACGCTGTATTAACTGCATCAATTAGCTTGTTCTGCGACACATAAGCTTGAATCTGGACTTCATAAACTTTGATTTTGTCCAATAGGGTTTTGGCACAGTTTTGCACAACCTCAGCTAATTTCTGCATCCGGTCAAAATCACCACTCAGAAATGCTGCCTCTGCTGCTTCCTCATGCAGTGCTAATGGCAGTTCGTAATGATGAGTCCAGCTAGAATTTGCTAGCAGTCCCAAACCTGCTTGCAAATATTCGGTAGCCGCAGCATAAGCCGTTGCTGCTTTAGCTTTTTGACCAGCCATTAAATTTAGTTTGGCAATTTCAGTGCGTTCGGATTCGTCGCTAACCCGTTCAATTCCTAAATTAAGATGATCGACGATCGCAAATATCTCTTCCCCTCGTTTCTCTGGCGAGGTATTTTGCCAGAGTAGGCGACCGATTTGTAAGTGAACTGTTTTTTTAGAAGATTCCTCAATCAAAGCATAAGCTGCTTGTTGCACGCGATCGTGCAAAAACTTGTAAGTAGTAATAACGAGATGAGATTGAACGATTTCTTCTTCTGTTACCCCGAGTTCAGAAGTGGCTAAAATTAATCCATCTTGGATCGCGGGCAATAGCTCTTGAAAAGTTTCGGCGGTAGATTTTTCGTTGACTATCGAGAGAGTATTTAAGTCAAAACTATTGCCCACACAAGCGGCTAACCGTAAAACCTGCTGAGTGGAATCTGGCATTTTTCTCAATTTACCGACCATCAACTCAACGACGTTATCGGTAATCCCTACGGCTTCAATTTCTGA
>NZ_JAUBTO010000359.1:0-1926 GCF_036702495.1 Microcoleus sp. C2D2
CTGGCACAGGACGAAGCAGAAAACTCAAGAAGTGATTCTTGGGAATCACCGTCCCTTTAGGGCGGTGAGGATGTCAATAATAGGACTTATCTGCTTTGTAAAACTTATCTAAACTTATCCAAAGTCCTCTTTAGATTATTAGTGTTTACTGACAACGCTGTTGGGTAGACCGCTAATCCCAAGATAAGTAGGCTATCCCCCGATCGCCAAAGCTTCTCAACTACAGATAGCACGGAGTGCGATCGCTAGTCCACTTACCTAAAGTAAATAAGTATAGGCAAGTAAGGATAACTTTTTGCCACTTAAGTCTTACTCAAATGCAGTCGATCGACCATCCCGCTCTCGGTCAGCGCAGCTTTACTGGATCGATAACTTATTCTACTACTATAAAATTTTGTGAACCCGCCGACGCGAGCTGGCGTTGCGGTGATTTTACTCTCTCTGATATTACGCTCATCAGGTTGATGAGCTTGTAGGGTGCCCCAGAGCTAAAAATTGCTCGCTCGACAGAGGTGTGGACGACCGTATATCACCCAAAGATTTTGCAAGTTTTGTCCAAGACTGGCTAAAAAATATTTATTTTTGTGTTGCGCTTGCTTAAATATAGGTATAATTATAAAAAATAAGTAAATGGGGGGTTGCTTTTTAGCTAATTTACGTGGTAATGGGGTAATTTATCGTTAAGTCCTTCTCAAGGGGTAAGTCAGATCAGTATAAATAAATTAGTCTAGAGCAATAACTCGTTCAGGGAGGTTATGTAGTTTCACCTCAGAAACTCGATCGGGCAACAGCCTCGAACCAAACTCCCCTGCTGAAACCGTCCGTTTTCCTATTGAACTTTTGCAATCACCGAGAGGCTAGATCATGATTTTTGGAATAATTGGTTCTTCTGTCGTCGCTTACTTTTTGCTAATGTCGATCGCTAATTACGGCGACAATGGAATGTAGGCTAGTTATGGCACTCATGCACGCCCGGCATAAGGCAGCAGCCAAAAAGAAGCAGTTTGACAACTTCGATTAAGCCTCAGCTTGGCCAGTGTCAGTCCTGTCCGCCAGCAGCAGGAAAATAGATGGATGAAGGAGTCGTTAAGTACCGCTGTGACTGGGAAGAGGCAGACCCTGTAGCTGCCGGGAACATAGCAGATTTGATGACCTGGCGCGAAAGGCTCCACTCTTGGGGACTAATTGGCGTCTACGAAAATGGCATCGGGTTTGGGAACGTCAGCCTCAGGCTCGGCAATTCTTGCCAATTCGTAATTTCGGGAACCCAGACTGCACACTTGAGGGATCTGGGGCCCGAATCCTACTCTACTGTTACCGAATTTAACTTAGAACAAAATTTTCTCGGCTGCCGGGGCCCCGTACAAGCTTCGTCGGAGTCCCTGACTCACGCTGCCCTGTACCTTCAGAGAGACGATGTGGGCGGGATAATTCACGTCCACAACCCTAAACTATGGCAGCAACTGCTGTTTGAGATTCCTACTACTAGAAAAGAAATACCTTACGGCACTCCCCAGATGGCCTTAGAAATGTTTAGACTTTTTGAGGAGGAGAATTTGGCAGAGCGCAAAATTCTGGCGATGGCCGGTCACGAGGAGGGCATTATCTGTTTTGGCAGCACCTTGGACGAAGCTGGCAAAGTGCTTTCGGCTGTGATTGGTTAGACCTGAGATATGGCAATATTCTCAGAAAAAGCTAAGAAGCCTAGTTTATTGACAAAAAACCGAGGATTTTAGGTCGGTCTGTGGATGCTTGATGTGAGTTAGACTGAGCTTTACCGCGGACATCTGGGCGCTCGCTCGATTTAGCTAGCCAGACGGGAATCCCCACACTATATCGCTTCGATTAGTGTGGGATGAAAGTCGCGTTTCGCTGTGGATTCCACCGTCAACCAATTCAAAACTATGTTTTGAGCGGTGGGCGGGT
>NZ_JAUBTO010000360.1:0-1916 GCF_036702495.1 Microcoleus sp. C2D2
AGCAAGTAGAAACAGTTTTTCTCAATCGAAAAAGTAGACGGATCTACCCATCGAATCTGATTAATATCATTCTTGATACTCGCAGCGGTAGAACGCGCGTTAAGAATGCTACCTGTGACACGAGAAAAAATTTTGATACATTCCGACTTGCCCGAACCTGGTTCACCTCTTAATTCAAGTATGGGAAGGATATCGCACAGAACACTAGGGATAGAGGCGTAGGCGGCAAGTAGTGGGTAAGCAATTTCAGGGTTAGGGATTGCAACAGTTAAACGAAAAAGATTTTCGATTTTTTTGCCAATTGATTCACCCTCAATCAAAAGTTTATCGCTATCATCCTGCTTCAATCTTTTAAGCCTCGCATACCTGCCTATATCTAACTCATCACTTCCCGTAGTCTCCTGTCCTTCGTCGAGAGGGTTTTGTAAAGCTTGCTGAATTTCTGGCGGCAAATCTTTTTGGGTCATTTCCACATCCCGGTAATTAGTTCAAGCGTTTTGACGAGTGTTAGCTGTGATTCTCGCCCTTCGGGGGTAGATTGTTCCATCGCAAGCAAGCTACCTAATTCGCACAAAGAATTGACAGGGTAGTCTTTGCCCAAGTGGTGCTTCAAGAACTCCCACCTTGCCTCTAGTTTCTCGCTTTCAGTCTCAGGTTTTTGGTAAGTTTTTCCACCCCCAAAATTTGAAGAAGTAGTTTTTAGTAACTCCTTGTCACTGTCAGTTAACAGTTTGGAATCTGTATTGACAGCGACAACTGTATTTTTGACTTTTGCCTCCCAGTAAGCTATTACCGCTTCCTCTTGGGGGACTTTCATGTCCTCTAAAAATTGAGGTGCTACATAGGGGGCAATAACTATTGAGACAACGTCACTATTAATGTTTTTTAAAACATCTTTAGCGAACACGTAAAGGTAGTTTTCACTAGGTTCTACTTCTTTGTCTTCAAACTTTCTCGCTTCATTATTCCAGGTAGGTTTTTTGTCTTTGTAAAAACTCAAAAGAACTTTTTGACCGTCAACCTTCCAGGCTTTATCTTTCGAGCTTTCGACTCCGACACATTGAAATGACAGAATCCCGTAAAAGCTTACGCATCTGTCGTCTACGGCGTAACACGCCTCGGTAAAAACAATCCGATCGTGCATAGTCACACGATCGGATGCGACAAATAGACGATGAGGTTTGTTGTCTTTGCCTTCGTAGAAATTTACTGTCATGATTTTGGGAGTGATTGGGTGTATTTGAGTGTATTTTCTGGTTTAGCCGGCAACTGTAGCCGGCTATTTGTAAGAATGAACTTAAATGTAAAGATGAGGTTTGCAGAAAGCTCGAAACAGTTCGCGGGCGTTTTCCTTTGAAGGCTGTTCTCGACAATAGTCAGTAAAGTCAGTTACAACCTCAGCCAGCAAGGCAACTAGCTCGTTGTTGTCACCTTCAAACACCTCCTGCCTAACCCCGTCAAACAAGAGTTGATAAAACTCTTGCAAAAAGCAATACTTGATGTAATTCGCGTCGTAGTGGATAAACCTCGGCTTGACTGTTGCTGTCTGAGGGCTTTCAGTTTTGAGGAACGATTTTTTGTACTGAATCATCCCATCTTCTTGAAGCATTTCAATTTGAGGTGAAATAAGGCTTCTAGTCTCGTGCCAGGGTGTAGTCTCGATTTCCATTGTTATTCTCCAAAAATTAACTCAAGTTTTTCTTCGAGCGTTGCTGCTAAGTGAAACAGAGATGATTTTACTTCACTTGGTAACTTTAAGGATGCGTAGTTACTAGCCACAAAAAGTATTTGTTGCATAGTAACTTTATTGGATGCACACAACATTAAATGTTTGAGTCGTGCCATTACTCACAAGTTAAGCTAAAAGCACTATTGTCAATGAGTAAAATTACTCATCTTTTACCTGTTGACCCAAT
>NZ_JAUBTO010000361.1:0-1872 GCF_036702495.1 Microcoleus sp. C2D2
CCCTCGAAGAGGATCGCTCTCGTGAGGTAAATCTAAAAATCTTTGTAATTTACGTCGCCGACTTTCGGCTGTAATTATACCAATTTCCTAAAATAATGCTACAGTTAATAGGTGTCCTTTTTGTGAGTTAGTACCCAAATATAAGAAAGAAGAAAAATGTCAGTCCTGTGTCAAGATTGAGATTCGGGAAACACAAGAAGAACTGAAAGCTCTTCTGCGTCAAGAGAAAGATGCGACTCGCCACGAAAAACTGCAAGTTCTGTATTGGCTCAAGACCCAAACTGTAGAAACCGTATTGTCGGCTGCTGTGCGCTTAGGAAAACATCGTACCACAATACAAAGATGGTTGTCTAGTTATAGAGCGGGGGGAATAGAAGAATTATTATTTCAGAAACCACGTTCGGGGAGACCAAGAATAATGAATCCTGAAACTGTAGAGAGATTATCAAAGGAATTACAAGAACCAGAATGATTCAGTAGCTACAAAGAAGTACATCAATGGTTGACAAGCTGCTGTGAAGTAAAAGTGTCATATCTGACAGTACATCAGTGGGCTAGGTATCGGCTAAAAGGAAAATTAAAGGTACCACGTCCCGTGAGCGAAAAACAGAAAAAAGGTGCAGTAGCAGAATTAAAAAAAAACTGCCATCCTTAGTAAAAGCCAGCCTGAGTCAGAGTGAGGGATTTTTAAAGCAGTGGCATAAAATTCGCTATTGGAGCCAAGACGAAAGTCGAATGGGGCTACACACAATTCAAAGAAGGAAATTAACTGGCAAAGGCATTAAGCCTCACGGAGCAGTGCAATGGGACTTTATATATCTGTGGTTATACAGCACTTCCGGATGTTATGAGGTACAGTAGCAGCAATTAGTAAACCAGTTTTTGAGATGTTTGGGATTCATTAAGTCAAGAGCCACAGCAATTATAGTGTCAACCATTTTAGTAGTGGTTGGTGAAAACTGTCGCAACAAAGATTTAAGCTGAGACCACCATAATTCAATCGGATTAAAATCAGGAGAGTAGGGGGACAAACACAAGATGGAAGCACCCACAGCTTCAATCATATGCTTAATAGGGCGTTGCTGAATTAGGGTATGATCAATTGAGAGTGCGAGCGCCCAAAAATAACATTTCACAAAACGAAGAGCTTATGCAATGTCCTGAATGTCAGTCAAGTCATGTTAATAAAAATGGTCATAAAAAAGGTAAACAGAATTATATTTGTGTCGGTTGCGGTAGACAATTTATAGATTGCTATCAACCTCATAAAGGTTACTCGGAAAATCTGAAACGTGAATGTCTAAAAATGTATGTCAATGGTATGGGTTTTCGAGCAATTGAAAGAGTCAAAAATGTGCATCATACAACAATAATTAATTGGGTAAAACAAGTAGGAAAACTCCTGCTAAATTCTTATGATCCCGAGACAATTCCCGAAGTGGGAGAATTAGATGAATTAGAAACATTTGTCGGCTCAAAAAAAAAAAAATTGGCTGTGGACCGCGGTAGACCACTTTAAACCAGGTATTTTAGGGTGGGTATTAGGCGATCATAGCGGTAAAACCTTTGAACCACTTTGGAATCTTGTTAATAAATGGAAATGCTATTTTTATGTGACAGATGGCTGGAAAGTTTACCCTAACTTTATTGCCGATGAAGATCAAATAATTAGCAAAACCTATATGACAAGAGTTGAAGGCGAAAATACAAGATTAAGACATTATTTAAGTCGTTTAAAACGAAAAACTCTTTGTTATTCTCGCATCTGAACAAATGCTTAGACATTCCATTCAATCCCACATTCCGCAGATGTGGGTCGGATTTTTTTATCTGTTGTGAAAACTTGGAAACGAAACGCTTTTGGGCTGAAAT
>NZ_JAUBTO010000362.1:0-1864 GCF_036702495.1 Microcoleus sp. C2D2
ATTGGGTCAACAGGTAAAAGATGAGTAATTTTACTCATTGACAATAGTGCTTTTAGCTTAACTTGTGAGTAATGATCTGGTAATGTTACCTCATATTGGGACGGTGCCATTAAAGGTGTTGGTAATAAAGCTAATCCAGTTTTCAAGGATTACTTTGATTTATTTACTGCAACGGCTGCACAGTGGGCTGCTCATAAAAAATCTTTAGAGTCTGTACCCCTGCATGATGATGTTGATGATTACCAAGAGTTGGCTTCTGTTTCTGCTGACGGTGGAACCACCTACTGATGAAGATTTAATTAATCTTATCGTCTCGTTTATTTGGGAAAATTTGTTCATTCTCTTAGTTCAGTTCTTCTGCCTCGGACTAATGTTGAGAGTTGTTAAACTTTTTGTTGATTGAGGTGTGATGAAAGATGGATTTGATGGTAGTAATTCTTGCTGTCTGGCCTCATTTTCTGGTCTTATCAGTGGTGATATTTGGCTTTTGGGCGATTCTATCCGCTTTTTAGCCTCTGCCGATCGCATTACTGGTGAGCAGGCAGTCGCTCGAATGAGAGTTATTCTTGGCAGTCCTCAAGCTTTTGCCGACAACATGAAAGCTAGCACCCAAGATTTTATCGCTGACCACTTTGGTGCGATGGCAATAGCTTGTGCTTTTGGCATAGCCATCAGAATGAGAGGTTAATTGAATGTCTGCTTTTGTTTCTCTCGCTCTTTCTGTTTCCTTACTACTTTCAACTAGCGGCATTGACAACAGCGCTGCTGCTGCTATGAAATTTGTTGAAAACGATGTTAGAACTGTTATCGATTTTTCTATGGATTGGGCAATGCAAGCAGGTTTAGCCTGTAGTTCTACACTCGCATTTATTGTAATCGCTAAGCGATTTGTTGATTGATGAAGCCCCCATTTGTTAAAGCTATTGACGAGGCGGTTGAAAAATATCTAGAACTACCTAGCAAGTTTATTGATACCCGTTTTGTCATCCTTGTACAAGTTATCATTTGTCTTCTCATAGGGCTGGCAAACCTTCATTTACAACAATTTGTAGTTGATAGGTGTCTAACTCCTGTTATCCCTACCCCTCCGATATCAAAATGATTGATTCTTGTTTTTCAGCAGTAAATGCTACTGCGAGATACCGTTTACAGGGTGCGGTATTGATGTTAAATCCCTGTTAATTGTTGGTCGATATTCATTAGTCATTTCTTGAAAAACCATGCCTATCAAACTCTTAGAACGTTCAAAAGTCAATGTTGTCGAACTTGATGAGCTGCTTAAAGATTCAGCGTCCGCCGTTGACGATTTACAATTTCGTACTATCACTGATGACGATGTGCAACGGCTCAACGATCTGTTTTATCGTACTCTGTGTGCTGCTTCCCGTGTTGCTGTTTCTGGTGCCGCCGTAGCTGTTAGCGGCATCGCTCTTAGCGCGGGTGGTGCATTTGCTACTGGCGGTACTGGTGCTGGTGCGAGCAATGCTGCCGAGGCAGCGGCTGATTCTATCCAATCTGGCGTTGAAAATGCTATTAACATGATTCAGCAGGTTGACGGGATTGCCCTTGCAGCTTTTGGGGTGGCTCTTGCCCCAATGGGTTTTATGCTTGTGCTGAGAATCCTAAATATGGTTTTAAGCCGTGTTTGATGCGTAGAGTAACCTTATAATTCGCACTGCAAATTAAGGCGATCGGCATCAAACAACGAACCGATCGCCTTTTAAATAGGAGGTAAAAGATGCCTGTAACTGCTATCTATGGTTTGCCCGGTCGTGGCAAGAGTTTATGTAACTGCTCAATAAGTGCTGATAAGCAAGTATCGCCAAACTAACTCAGACAATGCCTGATAGCCTGAATCTGAGAA
>NZ_JAUBTO010000363.1:0-1863 GCF_036702495.1 Microcoleus sp. C2D2
TTCTTCCTTCTTCCTTCTTCCTTCTTCCTTCTTCCTTCTTCCTTCTTCCTTCTTCCTTCTTCCTTCTTCCTTCTGCCGTCAATTAATCGCGGGCAATACCTTCGGATCGGGCGGCCAACTGCACTGCACCGGCGACAGCAATGGCAACTCTTTCGTCAAAAACAGATGGTATAATGTGTTCTTTGTCAAGCTGGGAAGGACTGACTAAAGAGGCGATCGCATAAGCTGCCTCTAAATACATACTGGCCGTAATCGTGGCAGCTTTGCAGTCCAAAGCACCTCGAAATATCCCCGGAAATGCCAAAACATTGTTAATTTGATTCGGGTAGTCGCTGCGTCCGGTTGCTACGATCGCCGCATCTTCCATAATTAATTCTGGCTGAATTTCGGGAATGGGATTTGCCATTGCAAAAACAATGGGATTTTCGGCCATCAAACGCACCATCGAACGGGTGAGCACTCCGGGCGCGCTGACCCCTAAAAATACATCGGCACCGGCGATCGCATCTTCCAAAGTACCGCTGGAGGGCACAGCAAATTCTAGTTTTTCTGGGTTCATATCCGTGCGGTCTTGGGAGAGGACGCCTTTGGAGTCGCACATGATGATGTTTTGGGCACCTGCTTTACGCAGCAACCGGGCGATCGCGACTCCGGCCGCACCGGCTCCGTTAATCACGATACACACTTCTGCTATTGTTTTTTTCACGAGTTTCAAGGCATTAATTAATGCTGCCAAACTGACAATCGCAGTGCCGTGCTGGTCGTCGTGAAAAATCGGAATATCTAAGGTTTCCCGCAATCTTGCTTCGATTTCAAAGCAGCGGGGAGAAGAAATATCTTCGAGGTTAACGCCGCCAAAAACCGGGGCGATATTCTGCACTGTGCGAATAATTTCCTCGGTATCTTGGGTATTCAAACAGATAGGAAAGGCGTCAATACCTGCAAATTCTTTAAATAGCATGGCTTTGCCTTCCATGACTGGCAGCGCGGCAGCAGGGCCGAGGTTTCCCAGTCCCAAAACTGCGCTACCGTCGGTAACAATGGCAACAGTATTGTTTTTGATTGTGAGGTTATAAACTTGTTGGGGGTCATTGGCGATCGCAGTGCAGATGCGGGCGACTCCAGGGGTGTAGGCCATTGCCAAATCCGACTGGCGTTTGAGGGAAATTTTGCTAATGACGCTGATTTTTCCGCCGCGGTGCAAGTTGAAAGTGCGATCGTACACGTCGATCACTCTGATATCTGGCAGTGCTTTCACTGCTTGAACTATTTCTTCACTGTGCTCGGTGCTGTAAGCATCGACGGTGATATCGCGAACTGTAGTGGCGCGGGTTTGCTCGATCAAGTCGATTTGGCCGAAGTTGCCGCCGACAGATGCGATCGCGCTAGTGACTCTTGCGAGCATTCCCGGCTGGTTCGGCAGAGCAACCCGAATTGTTAAACTAAAGCTGGGGTTTGGTGTCAGTTTTACCATGATGTCTTGATTTCAGATTTGAGAATTTCAATCTTAGATTTTATCGCCAATGTTAGGCATAAAATTTAATAATTCAAATTTTCAACTGAAATTTTTAACAAATTCTATGAGCCTGTGATACGATCGCTCTGCACTGCCTTTGGTTGCCGCGGGGAAACTCATCTTTTTTTGAGTTGAGCTTTGCTCTGTGTATAGCTTGTGACTCGCCCACAAACAGCCTATTTTCTGTCAACTTCCCCGCGAACCGCGAATATGAAGCGCGGACCTCTAAACCCGGTTTCTGAGGTCAATCGATTTTAGATTTTAGATTTTAGATTTTAGATTGAAGCATTGACAAGGCCCAAAAACGGATACCGTGCCACGTACTTAAGTCGTGGAAAGATAAAAAT
>NZ_JAUBTO010000364.1:0-1861 GCF_036702495.1 Microcoleus sp. C2D2
CGTCATATTCTACCATGCTGTGCCTAGATTGTGAACCTTCTTTTTTTGCTGTTACCCCGATTTATTGAGCGGATACCATAGCAGCATGGTTATGTAAGTATGATGCTGATTAGATTATGATAAGATAGTTAAAACCGATCGCCCTTTTTTCCCAAAGCGCGATCGCCCTTTTCTTCCCAAAGTACGATCGCCCTTATTTGTAAACATCTCCCCTAGAATTAATCGCAGTCACAACATATACTTGGTTCTCCCTGTCTTCTACAAAAAGTATTCGATATTTACCCACTCGCAGCCTTAATTCAGGACGACCTTTAAGTTGCTTAATGTCAAGCCCTCTATCGTCACTTACTAAAGTATCTAAAGCCTTGACAATTCGTACTTAGTCATCCGGTTGCATTCGCGATAAATAGCGTTCTGCTGCTTTCAGGAGAATGTAGTCAGTCAATGTTTTTCTCCAAATAGCTTCAATTTGAGTTCTTGGGAGGATATCCCGCGATCGCGACCAGCTTGGTAATCTTGCCAAGCAGCCTCGCTCTCTGCTATTTCTTCTGCTGAAATTACTTCATCATCTTCGGCAACTTCTTCCCGTAACTGAATCATCTTTTTCAATTCTTCTAATAACCGCAGTTGGTCTGCAAGCGTGAGGCTTTTAACTTGATTCAGTACCTTGCTATAAGTAAACATAGACTTGGTTGTAAGAGTTTTTGCTTGCTCTCTATTATATCTCCATTTAAAATTATGGGAAAAGCGATCGCCTTTTTATTCCCAAAGTTCGATCGCTCTTATACTATCTTGCACAATTTGTTAGCTGTTGCGAATTCACCTCAAAGGCGATCGCAAACTCCGCTTGCAGCAGCAATCTTTTGATAATCCGCAAGTGTTCCTCGGCGTCGTTTCGGCGGCGAAAACGCGCCACAGTCAGGCGTTGCAGGTTGGGCAGGTGGCGGTAAATCACCCACGGGTAAAGTTGTTGTTTGTAGTTCATCCTAGTTCTGCGATAGATTGCGGGCAAAATGAGACACTAGAAAGGCAGGGCTGATTTCCCGTACTCTGCCCTTTTGCTGTCTATATAGACATAGTGTCTGGATAAAGTTGTTTTGTCAAGTAGTCTAGACACTATGTCATATTTTGTAATGATTAAGCGAAGACAACCTCAAGAAGAAGCTGGCGAATCACCGCTGAAAAAACTCAGAGATGAGTTAGGAATGTCCCAAGAAGAATTTGCTCGGCAAATTGGGACATCGGTACGCACTGTGAGTCGCTGGGAAGCCGGAGATAACGTGCCGACATTCACAATTGCCCAGATGAAAGCTTTGGCAAATTTTTTGCGATCGCGCGGGTTAACTCTTGATGACTTGCCCGATCGCTTTGGCCCGCCTGAGTGAGTATCCGATCGCCCTTTATGTTATCCTCTAAGTATATACGCTTTGTATACACAGTTTGAGGCACTTTGAATATGACTATCTCGCGCAAACGACTTGAAGAATTAGAGAATATTCCAGAATCTGCGATCGATACATCTGATATTTCTGAATTAGATGCGAGTTTATGGTCACAAGCAAAACAGGTAAAACCACTGACCAAACAAGCTATTTCTTTAAGAGTTGATAGCGATGTATTAGATTGGTTTAAAAGCCAAGGAAAAGGTTATCAATCTCTAATGAATGCTGTGCTGCGCTCTTATGTTGAACATCACATCAAAAACAGTCAATAAATGTGCGATCGCCCCGCTCTTCCCAAAGTGCGATAAAATTTAGGGGCTTGGTATCTGTGGGAGTGAGATAGGGTGCATCTCACTTTTGCGAATGTGTCACAAAAGAGTTAAAATGAAAAAGCTAGTAAAATAATCAAATAACAATGA
>NZ_JAUBTO010000365.1:0-1844 GCF_036702495.1 Microcoleus sp. C2D2
CGTCATATTCTACCATGCTGTGCCTAGATTGTGAACCTTCTTTTTTTGCTGTTACCCCGATTTATTGAGCGGATACGATTTAATTTTATTTCTCAAAGTGTGAAAAGGGATTTGAACAAAGTTCTGATTGTTGCGACTACCGATATTAATCTCCTGTTTGATGCCGGGATTAAACCCCACAATCAAAGAACTTACTTTATTGCTAATACAATGGTTGACTATCAATCTAGCAGCCTTATTCAGGTAATCCCTAACTCGATTGCTTCGGTTGATATACAGTCTAGCCTGACGTTCGGTAAGCCGTTTAATCTTCTGTTTATCTTTAATAGATTGCAACCTTGCATTCTCTTTATTGAACCACTGGTTAATAGATTTAAGTTTTCGCCCATCCACAATAAAGGATGCCCCATTGGTATCAACACAAGTAGCCAAGTTATCCAATCCCAGATCGATAGCCATCGAACTATTTTCTATTGTTTCTACTGGTTCAATCTCACTCAAGCAGATGTATTCGATTTCAAAAAATCGACCATCATATTTAGGGTGAATCCGAACCTCTTTGATTGTTTCGGGGTTGAGTCTTTCAGGAAAATTAAGCACAATCTCGCCAAATTGCTTTTTGAAAGCATGGGACATGGGTACTTTAAATTTTCCATCTTTGACTTTAATCCGAGGAATTATCAACACGAAGTAGCCATCTTTTGGCAAGTAGTGAGGAAGTCTCACTTTCTGTTGATACATTCGAGATTTAATAGCCTGAATCAGTCCGTAGAAACTTTGAAAAGTTCGATCTACTACTTTCAATGTTTGCTGTGCAATGTCAGTATTGAGAAGTTGGTAATTCTCGTTGTATTTGCACAGATGGTAAGCAGATTCATAGCGCAAGTGCTTACGTTCCTCAAAAAAGTATTGGCGGACGGTGTAAAGACCTACGTTATAGAGATTTTTACTCAGTCTGCACAACTCTCTCAAAGCCAAGAATTCGGCTTTGCTCAGATATCCTAATTGGTTTTTCTGAGTTAAGTACATACATTCAGTTTCGCTACAGAATCTATTTTACAGCGAAATTTCTGTTGATACCAACAACTTTTGTAAAGCCGTGCTAAAAGCACGGGGTTTCTACCCAATTTTTCGATGAAAGGCTTCTGAAAAAGTGAGGGCGATCGCCGCTTCCGTATCGGGGGCAGGCGCCGAGGTGCGAGAACCGGCACCAAAAATATCCTCATACTCATCAAATCCAGCGGCATCGGCTGTACCCGTGCGATAGCTATAGACTCTGCGCCCAGTTGGACCTCCACGTCCAACGCGACCCAGCAGGTCATTGATAAAATCATCAAAATTTCCGTACTGGTCGAAATCAAATCCCTCTACCCCCACCCCAGCGCCTCTGGGGCGAGGCGATCCGCCTGGCTCTGCCTGCCTCCAATACTGACCAAATCGATCGTACTTTTGGCGTTTCTGGGGATCGGAAAGCACCTCATTTGCTTCATTGAGATCTTTGAATTTTACCTCGGCCTCTTTATCTCCAGGATTTAGGTCGGGGTGATATTTCCTAGCTAGTTTCCGGTAAGCCTTTTTAATCTCCTCTGGAGTTGCACTCTTGCTTACTCCTAGAATTTCGTAATAATCCTTGAAGTCGGTTGCAGTTGGCATGGCTTTTCAAAAATAGGCGTGGCTGTATCAAGAGAAAGTGATATTCATCAGAACAATAAATTTGAAACCCCGTCTTTTTATGACGGCTTTACAGTTCGCCATGAGTTGAAGCAGGCCATTTGTGACAAGTTAAGAAAAAGTGCAAATTGTCAAGGGGGTAGACAAAAAAAGGTAAAATAGGATGAAACCTT
>NZ_JAUBTO010000366.1:0-1843 GCF_036702495.1 Microcoleus sp. C2D2
TTCTTTCGCTGAATGCCAGACCAATTCAATCAAATTATAATCGGGGCTGTAAGCTGGCAAAAATTCTAAAATAATATGTGGCATTTCGGCTGATATTTTGCTGAGAATATCTTTCTTTTTGTGAAAACTAGCATTGTCGAGAATAATTACAATCTTAATTCCAGATTTGGCAAAATTTTCTGCTTGATTACCCTGTTCTATCCATTCTTTAACTATCGCATCATTTAAGGCTTTAATTTGCTCATAAAACGTATTCGACTCTCCTCTTTCTATCACAAAAGTTAACCTTTTTTTGTCATGATATCTCAACCCACCCATGAGATTTACTCTACCTCTTCTCCTTTGACCTGTAATTTTTTTTCTCTGACCTTTTTTACCCCAAGTTTTTCTTCTTGTCACTCGTAAACTGAATCCGCTCTCATCCCAAAACCATACCTGTAAAAGCTCTGGTGTTTGTTTAGTTACAGCACTTCCGGATGCTATGAGGTACAGTAGCAGCAATTAGTAAACCAGTTTTTAAGATGTTTCGGATTAATCAAGTCAAGAGCCACAGCAATTATCGTGTCAACCATTTTAGTGCTGGTTGGTGAAAACTGGATCAATAAAGATTTGAGTTGCGACCACCATAATTCAATTGGATTAAAATCAGGAGAGTATGGGGACAAACACAAGATAGAAGCACCCACCGCTTCAATCTACGGGCTTAATTGAATCTACTTTATGCGCTGGTAAGTTATCAATTCACGTCTACTGCTCCTGACCACAATTGTGGTACTAAACATTGATCGATAAACACCTCAAATGCTTGGCTATCCATCGAGTTGTCCATGGTCATTAATGCCACTACTCGATTGAGACTAATTGCACCAATTACTGTGACTTTCTTGCCGGACGTAAAAATGTTTGACCGCATAGGCTCTCGTTCCTCGTTGAGAACGTGCATGAGTTCTGGTTAAACCTAGCAATACTCCTGTCTCATCTAAAAAGACTAGATTTTTTGGCTCGATATCCTTGACTTTTTCCCAATACTCTAACCTTAATTTCATGACTCTTTCAGTGCCGGCTTGGCTACTTCTCACTGTTTTTTTTTACGATTTAATCCCAACTTTTGTAAGGCGTTACACATGGCTGTTCTACCCACCCAATTTCCGGTCTTCTGGGCAAATAACTCACACAATTCTAATAAGGTGGCATCGGGATGTGCTGCCACTATCCCTCTCAAAGAAGCTGTGGAATTATTCAAATGACTGTATCTCGGTTTTCCCCTGGGTTTCGGCTGTAAATTCCCCTCTATTTTTTGTTGCTTGACCAGTTTTTGAACGAAGCTTTTACTGACGGAAAATATCGCTGCTGTTTTTCTGATCGACAGCTTCTGATCGAGATGGGCTGCTACTATTTTTTTTCGCAAATCTACTGAATATGCTTTCATTGGCGTATTTTTTTAATCTATTCTTATTGTACCTCATAACACCCGGAAGTGCTGTATTCTTAAATACTCTGATAGCTTCTGTTTAAATACTTCTCTTTCAATTGGGTTTTGCTTGGATTCTAAACTATACTTAGCCCAAATGTAAACGTATTTTTTTTTATGTAGTATCCGGGATATTTGGGAACTACTCAGTTTAATTCCTGTGACTTTTTCTAAATATGTTGCTAGTCGGGCTGCCGTCCATCTCCCAAATTCATATCCATATTCTTCCGGAGCTTTTTCGATTGTCTTTATCAATATTTGTTCATACTCTGGAGTAACTTTACGAAAATTCCCGGGACTTCTTTTATCTAAAAAACTATCCAAATTATCAGGGTCGCCATGAACTGACCAATAAGCTACTGTTGTGTAAGC
>NZ_JAUBTO010000367.1:0-1821 GCF_036702495.1 Microcoleus sp. C2D2
GAGGCGGTTCCCGAACCGATGACTGTGGGGGGTTTGATGGCGGGAGGCGCTATGCTGGCTGCTGGACGAAAGTTGCGCTCACGCCGCAAGTAATTAATAACGGAAGTCCGATGGAAGTCGTCCGATGGAAAAAAGAGGAACCGTTTTGGCGGTTGCTGTAATATGAAGCTCGATTAACCGTGTTCGAGGCAGAAACGGGGTTTGAGGAACCAAAAGACTTCGTTGCAGTCCTTGAACCGGGTAAAAAAACTCCGTTTGTGCGATCGCGATCGTCACCGCTATGGGTTCATAGTAAGGAATTTAGTGCCCAGCATTTTCAGAATCCTGGAAATTATCGCTCCGATTCAAAGTCTTGCCTAACATATTACCAATTAACGGTAATCCACCGCTCGCCATTTTCATTAATTATCATAAAGTTTCCTCTTGTAAGCGTTTATCCTGCTTAAGTTGTAATGCACCAATGATGGAAGTAAAACTCCAGCAATCACTACTACACAGAAAGCCGGGAAAGATAATTCCTGTCCTAAAAAGCCAATTCCGGCTACCACGACTCGATGATTTTAGATTTACTCCACAGATGAATCTGGGAGCTTGAACAAGAGTCTAAAATTTTGATCTCTCCACAACAGGAGTCGGGGGCTTGAATCGGTTTTTGGGCGGGGTCCTATGTCATCAGTTGTTAGTCATTAGTCATTAGTCATTAGTCATGTTGGCGATCGCCAACGGTATCAAAACCCGGTTGCTTTGGTCTCCAGTGCGTAAGTCCTGAAATTATTAGCCTGTGTACGGGTATTTTTGCATCCGTATTTTTGCGGTGAGGTTTATTGGCAGATTAACTGCCAATAATTACCAAAAAACTTCACACAAAAAGCGTAAATTTACTTAAATGTAAAGTTTTATTAAATGCAGTTGACAGTGATTGTTATATAAGGTAAGAATGACTTGTCTGAAGGAAATTAGGCTTGTATTTTTAAATAAAAAATCATGAGAATTACTCACAAAATTGCTGCTTTAACTGCTACATTAACTACTGCTATGAGCTTGTTGGCAGCGCCAGCAATCGCATTTTCGGTAGGGGCAACTAATAACATTGAGACTTTAAAAAATAATTTGTTGGGAACTAATACAGCAGGCTTGAGTGATTTCTCTGTTTCAATTACGGGTGATGAAGAGGCTTTTGGTATTTTCACTAATGACCCCTTCGGTTTGACATCAGGTGTTGTCCTGAGCACTGGTAAAGTCACCGATATACCGGGTTCGAATTTGGTATCTACCAGCGGCAACGATTTAAGCAGGGACTTTGATCCCTCGGGTGAAGCGGGGGATTTGGCTCAGCTAAACCTCAGCTTTTTTGCTGACTCTTCGGCTGAAAAGTTGTTCTTTGAATATGTATTTGGTTCAGAGGAGTTTCTTGAGTACGGCGGTAGTCAATTTAATGACAGTGTTGAACTGCTGCTGAACGGCACTAATTTGGCAAAATTGAGCGACGGAAAAATAGTGACGATTAATAATCTTACTCCCAATGCAGACGATCGCTCTACAGATCACCCAGACTATATTAACAACCCAAGTTTCACAGGTATTGCTGCTGACATCATTAAGCTGGACGGTTTTACTAAAGTTTTAGGTTTTGAGGGTTTGCTCCAGAAAAATCAGACGAATGTTCTCAGCATCCGCATTAAAGATGTGGGCGATGGCAACTATGATTCTGCTGTATTTATTAAAGGCAATTCTGTGGGAACGATAAAAGCTGAGGCGGTTCCCGAACCGATGACTGTGGGGGGTTTGATGGCGGGAGGCGCTATGCTGGCTGCTGGACGA
>NZ_JAUBTO010000368.1:0-1796 GCF_036702495.1 Microcoleus sp. C2D2
ATATCCTTAATAAAGTTTATAAGACTGGTCGAAAGGTGGCTGATAATTTCAAAAATACTATGCAAATTGTTTTTGACAAATATTTGCCCAAATGGAATTATCGAGCCGTACCCCAACCTGAATAATTCATTAAGTTATTTATTTTTCATTCCTTAGACACAGTTGGCTTTGAGAAATTTTTAGAGCTATTTGCCAGTGAGTATCCGGAGGATTTACATATAATTCAACTAGATAAGGTCGGATTTCATAACTCTTTAAATCTTAGCATACCAGAAAATGTAATTTTACTGTTTCAACCCGCATACAGTCCGGAAGTAAACCCAATAGAAAGACTGTGGGGATATATAAAAGAACAATTGAAATGGTTGAGATTTGACCAAATAGAAGAGTTGAGAGTGGCGGTGAAAAAAGAGTTAAATAAGTTGACCTTGGAAGTTATTACTTCTTTGACGGGATGGAAATTTATTTTAGAGGCTCTATATGTAGCAGGACTTTATAAAATTGGTATAATGTAATTTCTTGTACACCTTGTTTGGAGGTAGGCCATTCAAATTCTTGTCTATTTACTAATATGAGTAATGTGCTCTGAGAAAATTTAATCCCGGTTAACTCTTCTAAGTCTTCTTCGGCTCTTTGATAAGATTCATTGGCACTGATTAAAAGAGCACATTTTTCCATCATCGGGCGCTCGTTGAGTATGAGATTTTAATCCGAAATATTTGGCTTGGTTGTCGGTAATTTTGAGCGACCCTACTACAGATTTTACTGTTCGGGTTTTTCCTGTTTTAATTCCTGATACTTTTGAAAAAAAAAGCTACCTAGTTCTGGTCTCTTGGAGTTTAGACTAAGCACAAATTGACTCAGCATGAGCTGAGTGGAAAAAATGGTTAATCAGCGAGAGGTTCTCAAGGTTAACTTACGAATTTTGTGGATTTTTGGAACCGACCTTTACCCTTTTTGACCACAGGATAGCGGCATCTTCGGGTGCGAGGTTTTCCCGTTTGCCATCCATCCGAGTTTCCTCGACGTTTGGGAGCAACAGTGGGAGTCCCAATCTTGATTAAAAGTGGAAGCATTGATTGTGCAACCCTGACCGGGGTCAATTCAGGCAGAGACTTTTGCCAGGGCAAACGAATTTGTCTGACGACATCTTTAGCTAACCATAATTGCCAGGTTAGTAAAGGCATCAAATCACTCCATCGAGAGCACTGTTCTGGGGTACTCAACTTCGGCGAGCCGTCCAATGTAAGGTTTGTTTAACTAACCGATACCAATGCTCGATGGTAAAACGACGCAGATATAGTTGCCAAATTTCAGCCAGAGATGGCATTTGGATACCAACCCACACTAATACCAATTTACTATGAAGTTGCACTTAATATAGCTTCAAGGATATAGTCCCAACCACAGAGAGATAAAACTTCTTCATTAGTGAGAGATTTGATAATTCTATTTACCTGTTCTTTGAGTTGATCTAAACTCGAATAATTTTCCCACTTGAGGTCTTTTTTTGTATGCTCCCACAATCTTTCAATCGGATTTAATTCAGGACTATAGGCTGGTAAATATATTGGCATTACATGGTCATCCCAGTCTAGTAATAGAGCTTTATGGAACCTACCATTATCCATGATAATTAGATGGAAATTCTCGCTCGTATTTTTGACCAAATCCCTTTTAAAATTCTTGAAAACAGTTGTAATTGAGCCTAGGAAATTCTTGATAATATTGTTCACCTGTTGCTGGCTCTACGACTCCATAAATATAAAAGTTTCCTCGTTTCCATTGCTTTTTGC
>NZ_JAUBTO010000369.1:0-1794 GCF_036702495.1 Microcoleus sp. C2D2
CTAATGACTAATGACTAATGACTAATGACTAATGACTAATGACTAATGACTAATGACTAATGACTAATGACTAATTAGGCAAAGCCAAATAAGGAAAAGTTGGTTCTAAAGGTTTGTGTCCCTGACCCGGATTTCCCGGAGTTCCGTTATATGAAACGTTATCGCCAACCGGAGAACCCACCAAAGCTCCCAGAGTAATATCAATAACGTCGTCCACAGGCAAACGACCTCCGATCAAGCTTCCTTGAGAATTTGTAGCGCTACCGTAGCCGCTGCGTTTTGTGGTATCGATCCGCATGACATCCGGTAAGAAAGCTCCGGCGATCGCATTTGGATCGACATTATCCCGACCGTCCAAAAGATCCACAGCATTGAGAGTAGCAACAGCTTCCTGCCGCACCGGAGCAGCAGCCCCGCTCAAATCCAATCTCGGAGAAATACTATTGAATGCTTCCAGAAACTCGGGAGTAACTATCAAACCCTCATTAATTGCAGGTCTCGCCAAACGCTCAAACTGTTTGAAACCACCAGCTCCGTCTCTGATAGAAACAGTTGACCAAACATCAAAAGTATTCGCCCCAGTTCCTGCTTGCAAAAACGCTTTGGGAACGCGCACAGCAATTGTATTGACGTTGTAACCTTTAGTAAAGTCGATCGCTTGACTCGGTTCTTTAAAAGCAGTGCGCGGCCCAGTTCCCAAAGCTGCGGCGCGGACTCGGAAAAATTGTTCGACATCAAAGAAAAACGGGTCTTCCCGCAACCCGGCAAATACAGTCAAGTTAGAACCGCCCACAGGTACTGTATTCAAAACAGCATTAGAATTCAGCGGAGTTGTGGCAATTACCCCGCCGTTAACTGTAGTCTTAGCAACAGTCTCCGAGCCACCGCGAACAGCAGTCACAGCCACAGCCTGCATACCTTTATTGTTAGGCGGACTGAAGGCAAACCGCAAGATAATATCGGCGCGTCCAGTCGGGGTAGAATTCACGTCACCTACCTGCGAGATGTGAACTTGGTAGAGAGCCGTAGTGCTGAAATAATATTGATAGCGAGCTACAGACCTAGGATTTGAATTCAGGATCAATACTAAATCCCCCTCGGCGGCCCCAGAATTTTGGTCTTTTTCCCGAAATACGTAGAGGTCAGTTAAATTGACAGCGCGACCTTTAATATCTACTTCGCCGTCGTCGTGGTCGGAAGCGACAATTATCCCTGGAGTTAGTAGAGCAATTAGAGCTACTTCAATAGCTAATATGGTTCGGCGAATTTTTTTTGTGAGCTTCACTCTTAGCACCTCTATTTCAATGAATTTTTTACACAAATCAATGGTAAATAACCTGCATTCGCGGGTTTTACTTTGGTAGCAACAGGTTGAAATTTGTCAACCTGTCGGGCTTTGGCGCTGTCGTTGAGCCTTCTCCTATTGGTGGTATACGAAGGTTTGGCAATTTTGGATCTGTCCTGCAAGATTAATTTATGTAAAAAAGTACGTTATTGAGGATTTACTCGTTCCCGGAGTATTCTTGGGAATGCCTGCTCCCAGACACAGCATCCCTCGCTCCCGTGGAGCCAGAGCCTCGCTTATATGAGTTCCCCGACTCTTCTTGGGAACGAGCCAACAGAGCTTAGGAACGTGTGAATGGCGCGGTTTTGACTGTTCAGGCTCAGAGCTTTTCTTTGTTCTGTATAAAGCAGATTGCTAAGTCTCAAAAAACCACTAAGGAATGAGAATTAAATAACTTCCACAACTTTGTGGGATGGGCGTCCCGCCCGTCCTTGTTGGACGGGCGGGAC
>NZ_JAUBTO010000370.1:0-1783 GCF_036702495.1 Microcoleus sp. C2D2
GCGCCTAATTTTTATATTTTATAGTTAATTTTTATAAAAATTATTAACTTTTTTACATACTAGGTTCGGTAGAGCCAACCTTATGCTAGTAAAGCCCTACAAAAAATCAATATTTATGGTTAAATTTTTTGGTAAACTAATATCGGGCGTTCTGATTGGATTAGCGATCGCACTTTTGATCCGCAACGGCTGCACAGCTAATCCTGTAACAACTTCAAACACTGAAGCGAGTCCTAGTCCAGTTGAAACTGCTACGCCAGATTGTCTAACTTCTCTTTCAAAAGTTACTGTCCAAAAAGATGAAGATAAATCTTCTAGAGATGTAGAAGCCGAGGGAGACAAATTTGAGACACAGGGGAAAGGACAAGAAGCTCTCAATAAGTACAATAAAGCTCGGATACTGTACTTTAAAGAACTAAGTTATGCAACTGAAAAACTTAAGGAAGGCGACCAAAGCGCCTTTATGGAAACAAATACCTCAATTGAATCACCAGAATTTCCGTTTAAGCTCGGTCGCGCTTTTGCTAAAACAGGAAAGCATGAAATAGCAATAAATTGTTTTACTAAAAGCTTAAAGGAAAAAATCAACCCACCTAATGATGCGAGCGCTTATCTAAACCGTGGGGAAGCCTATCTTGCCACTGGACAAAAAGAAAAGGCGCGGCAAGATTACCAGAAGTCTGTAGACTTGTTTCAAAAACACAACTTGCCCCAGTACAAAAAAATGGCTGCCGACAAACTTCGTAGCGTTACCCCGTGACAAATTACTGTCCAGCAATTGGCTAGCTCTTTATTCCTAATTTTCCCAGTGGTTTACACCTTTCCATCATCTCTAAAATCGCCTCTATATCAGCGAGTGATGCGCTAGACTTTTTGCGCTTGGCTTTCAACTGGTTGAGTAGGTCGGCTGCGTCGGGTAGTTCAAATTTAGCCGTTGGCTGGTTAGCTTTCAGTTTTTCATTTTCAGTCTGCACCGCTTCAAGCTGTAATCGCACTTTAGCTAATTCCTGGTTGAGGTTGAAACTCTCAACTCTTGAGTTACCTAGCTGTAGCAGTTGATTCTCAGCGCGTACCGCTTCCAATTCGAGCTTGACTGACTCAACCTCACTCAGTACCGTTTCTATAAACGGATAAAGCTCGGTATCTGGCTGTTTCTGGATGTTTAGTTCATCGACTCCTTTCTCGGCATCTACCGCTTCAATAAACGGTTGGGATTTTAATTCCACCGTTTCTATAAACGGAATATTGCTTCCTGCTAGCGCTTCCAAATAATCATTTCGACTCATCCCTACTTTATCGGCTACAGTGGCTAACCATTGCCAAGCTTCATCTGTGAGATTAACTGAGCGGATTCTGCGAGGCGTCTCAGATTTAGGTGCAAACTTGCCTGATGTATTCCGTGCTTTATTACTCATTACCGTTTCCATAAATGGCTGACACCTCTATCTAACCATTTCTATAAATGGATGTCAAGGAATAAGCCAACCATTTCTATAAACGGGTTTTAGTGCTACTTTGAGGGAAGTCTAGGGGCTGCTGCTGATAGCACCCGTCCCTCAAACCTGCAATCCTTACAGTGTGGGAGATATAGCAGTAGCAGCCAGGGGAGTTTCCTGGTTCGCTAATTTCGCTCATCAATAAGGATAAAAAACAGCACTTACATCCATTTATGGAAATGGTTAGCTAACCCCCATAATTTAAGCTTACAATAGTTCGGACAGTTTTTAAGCAGCCATAGTACCATAAGACAGGACTGAGGGAAGGTTAGGGTGATTTAAAATCA
>NZ_JAUBTO010000371.1:0-1769 GCF_036702495.1 Microcoleus sp. C2D2
TTTTTATTCCACAGTGTAAGCAGTAGTTTTTGCCGTGTTAAGACTAAGTTGCTGTGCTATGCTTGATACGTTAACAATGTGCGTAAGGACAGTCACAATGAACGTTTGGAGCTTAATTATCGAGGCTTTTAAGATGCTGGTGGAACGTGACACGATTCTATCCGAGAGACTAGCTAAACTGGAAGAGGAAACCGGGCTAGAAATCACAGAGGAAAGCGTTACTCAATCGCAACTGCAAGAACTGGTGGGAAGAATGCAAGAACACCTTGTACCGCCCGCTCCAATGAGCCTCAAGGAAGAGTAACGTTTCGATTATCTCGGTTCTGGGTCTTTAGGGTTTGCCCGGTGCAACAACCGGGTTTTTTGTTGTTAGGCGCCTAAAGACTTCCTTTTTTACAGATAGCCGCCCGTGTTAGGCGGCTAAGCGCAGAAATATACTTGAAAACAGAGAGAGACTTTACTGCCTTGATTCGTACTATACACACAATGTGAGTGAAAGATTCCTGCTTCCGTGCCGGGCGATCGACAATAAAAAAACCGCCCTTTTTAGGGGGCGGTCGGTAGGGTGAGTCAGGGATGAGCTGGGGCTAGATATCTACCATCTCTACCGTGGTATCGACACCTAGGTAGTAACGTTGTATGACTTCTATGCTGTTACCACAGGCAGTAGCCAGTAGCAGTAAATCTGTACCAGACTGAGCCTGTAGAGTGATAAATGTATGGCGGGTATGATAAGGAGAGAGATAGCCACTAATTTTACCTTCCTCTACTAACTGAGTGACAACACCGGGATAGGTATAGGTTTTATTGCTTTTCTTCCCCCTGTATTCCCTCCAAACAGCGTCTAAACTACCAGAGTTGTACGATGCGCCTTGAGTGTTGAAAAACACCAAGTCAGTAGGCTTAGCGCCAACAGGCTTAATACGCAACAGTAAATCATTAAGCTTAGAATAAAGCTTGAACAATCGAATTTCTTTAGTTTTTGTAACCTGCGTGTTCTTAATTCTGCCATTGTATGACTTGGCAATAACTATATATTGACCGTCTTTCCCTCTCCAGATATCTTGCCACCTTAAAGCGAAAGCCTCACCGCTACGACAACCAGTTAAGAACAAGAATTCAACTAAAGGCGCTGCTTGACGCGTAGCAGCTTTGTCGGACTCATAAAATGTCTTGACAATAATATCTCGTTCATTTTTAGAAAATGAACGGGTATCGGTATCTTCTAAGTTGAACTCATGATTGCTCGTGTTCCACCATTCTTGTATCTCACCATCGGCGTTAATTGTTGACTTGTACTTGTCAATTTTATTTTCGGTAATGCCTCCCACTATTATGAATGGGTTAGCCGAAAGCTTAGTTTTACTTAGTGACTGTAAGCGGGTAAACGCTTCCGCCAACGCTGCTAGAACTTTGCGCTTTGTCGTAGGACTCAAAGGAGATTGCTTGATTCGATCAATGTCTATCGCGTTTACAGGCATATCCCAGATCGAACCACAGTTGGCAACAGTATGTGCTCGCAGTCGGTTATCCCAGACTAGACCTTTGACAGCGTTAGTAAATGCAATTTGATAATTCAACTTAAAAGTAGTTGGCTCTAGCTGTGGACACTTCCACTCTAAGTAGTCCTCCCACATCTCCCCTACTGTGATTTCAGGTTCAGGTTCAGGTATGGGTGCTGCCAGTTTTAACTCCAGGGTAAGAGCGTCTCAATCATGCTTGACAAAAGGAATCCGAAGAATCTAATATCTTGTCAAGAAAACAAGAAC
>NZ_JAUBTO010000372.1:0-1744 GCF_036702495.1 Microcoleus sp. C2D2
GTTAGACTAAAAAAAGCTTTATGGCTTTGATTTTTGAAAAATACCAGTAAGATAATCACATCTGCGGAATGTGGGTTTCATCGCAAAGAAAATTAGCTGGGAAAAGTATTCCGACAACCTCCCCCTCGGCTGGTACACATCTGGGCTTGACCTAACAACGATGAAGCCTCAGGAGTTTGGGCAGTTCAAGCCAGACAAGAAAATTCTGTTAAATGGAAAGGAGGTAAAGTACATCTCCGATAAAGGGCATCCCTACGACGCTATCGCGCTACCACACCCCGACCCGGACTACTGGCAACGTGTCCTAGATGATGTGTCTATCCCTGTTGATATTGACGAAGGGACAAAGAAGTCGGGCGCTGGGATAACTTGCGGATTCCCCTCGCTGGCTCTCTGCGGTGTTGCCATGTGGCAAAGGAAGCGTGAGCTTGTCCCAAACTTGGCAGCAGTGGCAGTTCCTAGGCGAACAATGCGTATCCGCTTCGATATGGACGTACTGACTAAAAAAGAAGTACGGCTTCAGGTTAAAAAACTCGCCAAAGCCCTAGAACAACGAAACTGTACCGTTTTGGTCGCAACATGGAATCCTGAATTAGGATTAAAGATTGACGATGTGAAAGTCCACCACGGCGCGGAGATGGTGAAAAAGATTATGGCTGATGCAATTCCTTATGCTCAGTGGCTTAAAAACCTGGAAGCGCAAGTCAGCGAAGCGCGTGACACGGGGGATGAGAAGAAAGGTAAGCAGTTACCGCCCCCAAGTAAAGTAGCAGCAGAGCTAGGTGAAATTTACCGAGAGAAACTAGCGTGGGAGTCGGAATATAAACTGTGGCGTCAATATGCCGGGAAGTTTAATGGGGCGTGGAGCGTGGCAACAAATGAGACGGTGCGCGGACTCATTCACGCTCATTTGCGATCGCAAAATTTACCATTCAACGCTGGCTTTGTTTCCTCGGTAGAAACGATTCTGCAATCAGACTTAGAGGTACTGGAATGGGACGAGCAAACCGGACTAATTCCCTTACGGGACGGCGTACTTGACCAGAAAACTAAAGAACTGAAACCGCACAAACCCGGATATCGATTTACTTGGCAATTACCCCACAAGTGGGCAGATGCCCATATCGGATGTGAGCCGATTGAGGACTTTTTACTTAAGGTCACAGGCTGCCAAGCCATCGCCAACGTGCTGCTGGCATTCCTCTGAGCCGTTGTTACTCGCCGCGCAGACTTGCAGCGCTTCCTCGAGTTAATCGGTGGTGGGGGTACGGGTAAGTCTACTGTTATGGGGTTAGCGCGAGCGTTGGCAGGAAACGAAAATACAGCATCCAGTCAACTAGCTCACCTCGAAAGCAACCAGTTTGAAACAGCTAAATTTTACGGCAAAAGCCTCGCTATTTTCCCAGATAGCGAGCGATGGCAAGGTGAGGTGGGAAACCTAAAACGCTTAACAGGTCAAGACCCCATACGCTATGAGCGTAAAGGGATACAGCAATCTAAGGATTATATTTTTGGTGGCATGGTTATCCTGAGCGCCAACGAACCCATCGAAAGTAAAGACAAAACCAGCGGACTGAAGCGTCGGCAATTAACAGTTCCGTTTGATATCCGAGTTCCTGAATACAAAGGACGCAACTTGATAAAGGAGTTTGAGCCTTACATCCCAGGACCATTACTCACAAGTTAAGCTAAAAGCACTATTGTCAATGAGTAAAATTACTCATCTTTTACCTGTTGACCCAAT
>NZ_JAUBTO010000373.1:0-1741 GCF_036702495.1 Microcoleus sp. C2D2
AATTTCGTATTCCTGCTTGTATCTGACTAACGAAGCTGGCATCGGATAATCTAGCTTGAGAAATTTGAGAATTATCGCTTGGTTGTCTTGCTTTCTCAGACCTCGGTAAACTAAAGAATTGTTACTTTCATGAATTTGGCTGGTAATTTCGTAGCCGGCTAAGTTAATCGTCATTGCATTCTCTCTTAAATATTAATACACAAGTTTTTGAGGAAGTGCCAATTTATAAGTAGATGTATGCTCTGATACCTAATTTTACTCTGCACTGTCAGCAAAACTTAAGCTTTACTAAAAATATTTTTTCTTAACATTTCTTAAAAAAAATACAAATAAAGATTCATGTTAGGAGGGCTCTCGCAGCTTCCTCCAAAAGCAGGCAGAACAGAGTGAAGGGATCTCGCCCTTGGTCTTCAGAGGAGATTTGTAGGGCTTGTTATAGTTACTAGATCGATCGTCAGATCTGCCTAGACCGGCATCTGAGTTAAATCCTTCAGCCAATAGCATTGTTTGACATGATTCTTGAGTTGAAAAACCGTAAATATTGTCCATTGCTGCTTATCTATGTTTATTACTGAACTTTTGATTTGGGAAACTACAGTTTTGCATCGATTTGTAGGGGTAACTTAATAATAAATTTGGTTTCCACTCCCACCTTACTTTTACATTCTACTTCACCCAGAAGTTTTTGGGTAACTAAATTGTAGACAATATGCAATCCTAACCCGCTACCCCCTTGACCGCGTTTGGTAGTAAAGAATGGCTCAAAAATTTTACTTAAATTTTCTGGAGGAATGCCTTTACCATCATCGGAATATTCCAAGCGAAGTCGAGATCCCTCTTGTTGCCAATCAAAAACGAGCTGACCTGATTCGCCCGGTTCGTAAGCATGAATCAGAGAGTTCATCAGTAAATTTGTGACAACTTGGGATAAAGCACCTGGATAAGAATCTATGGCAATCTTGGTGTCTCCCTTAATTTCGATCGAATGTTTGCTATTTCTCAATGTTGGTTTTAATTGGATTAAAATTTCATCCAGATAATCTCTTACTATGAAAGTTCGTCGTTCTTCGCTAGAGCGATCGACTGCCACTTCTTTAAAGCTCTGAATCAATGCCGCTGCCTGATTGAGATTAGTTAGAAGGGTGTTGCTGCTTTGGATGGCTATATCCAAAAATTCTTCTAATTCGGAGCGCTTCATTTTGCCACTCTTATAAGTAGAAGCAAATTCTGTGGTATTTTCTGCTAAAGCTGAGGCAACGGTAACGCCCACGCCGATGGGAGTATTAATTTCGTGGGCGACGCCTGCAACTAATCCTCCCAGAGATGCCATTTTTTCAGATTCGACTAGCTTACTTTGAGTCGCTTTTAAAGTATCCAGCGTGTGGGATAATTCCTGGGTGCGATCGCCTACTAATTGCTCTAAGTTTTGATTGAACTCCTGCAAGTTATTGTAGAGTTGGGCATTTTCAAGGGAAATGGCTATTTGGGCCGATAACAATTTTAGCAGTTCTAGCCTATCTGTAGTAAAAGCTCCTTCTGTCAAGTTATTTTCTAGGTAAAGAATGCCTGTCAGTTTGCCTTGGTGCAGCAGAGGAGTGCAGAGAATCGATTTCGGTTGAGTGGCTGCAATATAAGGATCGCGGGTAAATTGTCCCTCTTGGGTAGCGTTATTTAAAACCACGTTTTCCTGGGTGCGGATGACGTAGTGGGCGATCGCGCTTGCCAGTTTGGGTATTTCCCC
>NZ_JAUBTO010000374.1:0-1735 GCF_036702495.1 Microcoleus sp. C2D2
TTGTCACAGCAATCTTTCATTTTTTTAATTTTATTAGGTTTATTGGGTAAATATGGCGAAGGCGGCGGTGGGGGTGGCGGTGGTAAATCAATACAAAGATTTAAAACAATTTTTGTAATACTAAAAGACGTTTCATCGTAAAAACTCCAAGGAAAAGATTGCGCTTTTGTAAGCGCAACCTTTTTTGAGCTGTAAGTTTTTTTCAAATAATCATAAATCTTTTGTTCATTGCCCTTGATTTCAGTGCCTCCGTTCCCTAAATTGCGAAACTCTAAACCCTCTCGGCGTGCAGCGTTGGGATTCAGCTTATTAGGGTATGGATCTACGGGAATAATTGTAGGTTCAGGTCTTGATTCGTTTATATAATTATATCTTCCCGGGTTGGGTTCTCCAGTATTAAAGTGTTGCCACAGAGAAAAATACGTAACAAACCCACTAAGAATTCCTTCGTCGTCATATGCACCACTCACTGTGCTTTTGCGCTCAATTATTTCTCCAAAGATGTAACCTGGATCGCCTGTTTTTGCATAATAGTAATAATGTTCTTCTGTTACTACTTTGCAAAATGCTTTTGTACCTAAAGGATAAGTTGGTGGCGATGGAACATCTAAAGCGCTAGGTGGATAAGTTGGCGTTGGCGTTGGCGTAGGCGTAGGCGAAGGACTTGGAGTAGGTGATTCTGAATCTTTGGGTTTAAAGTCAACACAAATCTCACCACCCGGAATACCATAACATACTGAAACTGTTTTTTTACCCTCACTATCGATAGCTACTTCAATTTTGGCTCCTCCTGCACTGATTGAAGTAGTCACATTACCTTCGTCGTCAATTTCAATTTCTCCACCAAATCCTGCAATGTTTATGCCTAATTCTACTTCTTTAACTACTTGATTGCCAAATTCATCGTAACCAATTGTTACTCCGACGTTTCCTCCTAATTTTCCTTTTGAAGAACCTACGCCTAATCCTAATTTAGTTGTGTTATTACTAACATCTCGTTCAACTGTAATTCCTTGATTAGGTATTAGTCCTTCGGTTCCAAATCTTGCCCTTCCGCTGACATCGATACCGCCAATTTCACCTAAATCTGTTTCACCTGCAATATTTATTCCTCCACCGTTATTGGTTCTTTCTTGCTTTTCTTGTCTAGGTGAAAAATCACTTCGTTCTGTCCTATCTTTTCGGTTAGACATATATTATTTAAGTTTAAATATTAAGCTTAATCGGAATTAACGAATCTAAAGCCGATGGTGGGATTTGAACCCACGACCGTTTGATTACGAAAGTCACTCAATATAAGT
Source organism: Microcoleus sp. C2D2 (assembly GCF_036702495.1). Classification (NCBI taxonomy): domain Bacteria; kingdom Bacillati; phylum Cyanobacteriota; class Cyanophyceae; order Oscillatoriales; family Microcoleaceae; genus Microcoleus; species Microcoleus sp. C2D2. The sequence continues at coordinate 1,302 of NZ_JAUBTO010000374.1, forward strand.
AATTATTATTCTGCCCGGTTGATTTCCCATTTTTGGAATGGCATCGGGGTGCAAATTAAAGTATAAATTTCCCGACAAAGAATATATTGACCACCAGTTTGTGTATAGCTTTGAAGCGCTGAAAAAACTTGGTGGGTAATAATCAGTGTCGGCATTTTTTAACCACCCTGATAAGCTGACAATTTTATCCATAGGGGGCAATTGTCCCGTCAACAATTGTGTATTACTAGATACCGAGGGAGATGTAAAAGTAAGAATTTTTACTTTTACAGCCGCATTATCACCTAAAGTAGTAAAGCCATTAAAAATAGGATTAGCAAGAGGCGCTTTTGTAGCCAAAAGATTAGTAATGTTCCCAGCAAAATTGGCATCATCTGCCAGAGCTGCTGCCAGTTCATCCAAAGTATTGAGCGCACCCGGAGCGCCCCCAATCA
>NZ_JAUBTO010000375.1:0-1710 GCF_036702495.1 Microcoleus sp. C2D2
GCTGCCTATCTTTTTTTACCACAAGTTGGCTCAATCCTTACTAACTATGGGTTTGGGGCGGGTCGTCACCCCCCCAGGATTGTGGTACGATGTTTACCGACGCGCACCGCAACAGACAATACGCTATCTGCCATTTTGGTTTTGAGCCAATACAGAGCTTGCAGTTTTTCGTGGCACACAGCATCTTTCTGTTGAGCCAGAAGAGCTTTCAGTTCTTCTGCTGTTTCCTGAATCTCAATCTTAACGACTCCTGACATTTTTCCTCCTTATATTTCAGTCAGGGTAAGCGCATCTCAAACGCTATTGACAAGGGGATTTAGAGGCATCATCATGTTGGGTGGGATAAACAAGCAGCAAGAATAGTCAGCATATAGTTATTATCCATTGCGGCTCGATTGGATGAATGCCGATTGCTACGCCGAAAAGATTGCTCTCGGTTTAAAGCATTAAGAGCTATTCGTCGTAGTAATGCCAGATTATGTGGTGCATGTCCCGTTCGGACACGACAAGCATCTTATGAGAAAGTGACATCTAAAGTCCAATGCAGACCATTCTCAATGCCCCAATGGAGACGGATTGCCTGTCCAAGCTTACAAGCGTCACTTTCCAAACTAGTCAAATAAAACTGGACTTCATGAGTAGTTTTATTCCATAAATGCCGAATTCGTACTACCATTACCAGGGTCTTTAGACCCAGCCAATCCGATTGTTGATGCAACGGTGATAGTTGAGAAACTGGGACGCTCCAAACTTGTCTTTTTTCGAGACGGTGATGTCCCTTCTCTATCTGTTCGTTGTAGCTGAAGGATATGCCTTCAAATTTGAGAGCTAGCGCTTGGTCAAACCAAGTCTTGACTTGCCCATGAAGTCTAGGATGGTTGGCTTTAAGCGCTAAAATATAATCAGCTTTTGCACTATATATTTGAGTGGCAATTGCTGTTTGTGTACCCATTGCATCAATTGTGATAATGCTTCCAGCGAGGTCAAGCAGTTCTAATAGGGCAGGAATTGCCGTGATTTCATTCGATTTATCAGCTACTTTGACTTGCCCCAAAACCAGACGATGTTGACTGGTTTTGGGGCAAGTCAAATGCAACGCTGATTTCTGCTGCTCTCTGTCGTAGGAACTTCTAAGAGTCTTGCCATCGATAGGAATTACTTGCGCTCCAATTGTTTTAACTATTCGTAGGAACCCACCTCTGAAAGCAACGCTCAAATACTTGAGGATTAATCCGTTCAAAGACTCGTCGAAAAGTATCTGCACCAGGAATGCCACTCGGTAGAGCTAAAAATTCTCGTAACCAATCAAATTTGCTCAACCCATAGTTTTCCATATCTTCCCATCCCTTACCTCCCGCAATGACTGATAAAATTCCGATGATTAAAATATCTGTTAACAGATGGCTCCGGGTACGTTGTACTCGCGGGTCTTCTATCTCGCTAAAATAGCTTTGCATCTGTTCTGTTAATGCTGTAGCACTGGGCAGGTTCAAATTCAACTTAGTTTGACGCTTTGAACAAGTAGAATTGAAGCCCGCTCCCATAAGATAGTCCCCGATAAATTTAACAATGTGTTTATTAGACTACTACTAAACACATTTTTTTTGTGAAAATATTGCCTTCTCATCTTTGACTGGAGTTGAGACTAAAAAACGAGCGCATCTAAAAGTAGCTGCCTTTAAATATCCGGCAAGCTGTTACTCAAAAACT
>NZ_JAUBTO010000376.1:0-1702 GCF_036702495.1 Microcoleus sp. C2D2
CTCTTGTTTCATGTGTGGAAAAAATACTTAAAGAATTTGGAGAAAATTATGTAATTAATTTTGCTTAACTACTTAAACCAGCGTTCCACAGCATCTTCTCCAAACTGATCCAACGGTGCCTCATACAAATCCGGAACTCCAACTGTCGCTTCTTCAAAAATACATTCTGCACCGCCTTTAAAAACCGAACCTGATTGGCGTTAAACTGTCCCTGGGCAATAAAATCCTCAAAATAGCGCCCCACCACTTCCTGATAATCCGGCAATGCCTCAATCTCGAACAACTCTCGCATAAACGATAATCAACTATTAACCTTCAATTAAACGTCTTGCGAATATTCGACTCCGAAAAATGCAGGTTTCCCCCACGCAACTATTGCCTCAGAGTACGTTCTCAGGCCACCAGTTGCAAGTCCGTCACTGCTTCCCGATGGCGAATTTCTGCAATTGTCGGGTGAGTCTCCACAATCTCCAACACTTTCCCCTCAACCCGCTGGCGGTATTCCTCCTTGATAATTAATTAGACTCTGTTCAACAAGGTCAAAACTGCCGTAGCAGGGGCGAGGGCGGGACGCGATCGCCCAAAACTCCTATTTTATACTACACATATGCTACACTAACATTGTAGCTCGTGCCCCGCAGGAGGTTCCCTCATGGCAAATGCCAATCTTCCTCAAAATTTCAACTTAATCCTACCCGCAGGAACCCAAATTGTCACCAAAATAGAGGTCAAAAACCCCGCCGGCGACCAATCTTGGAAACAGGGATTAGTAGGTGTCATCGTTCAATCGCCTACGGACAATTCCCACGCATATTTAGTCAAACTCCCAGACGGAACACAAGTTAGTCTGCGGCGGCACGAACTCAGCATCCGCAAGCAGTTTCAGAGCGAAGGATTGCAGTCAGGAGGAGATTTTCTTGCAGAATACAACCTCTATGATTCTGTAATTTACCGCTGCATTGTTGGTTCCCGAGCTTATGGTCTTGATAACGAGCAATCCGATACAGACAGACGCGGGATTTACCTGCCGCCTGCAATACTTCATTGGTCGCTTTACGGCATTCCAGAACAATTGGAAAACAAGGAAAATCAGGAATGCTATTGGGAACTGCAAAAGTTTCTAGTTTTGGCACTAAAAGCTAATCCAAATGTGCTAGAATGTTTGTACACGCCTTTAGTAGAAACAGTTTCTCCTGTAGCACAAGAATTGCTCGAAATTAGGGAAATATTTCTTTCTCAATTGGTTTATCAAACTTACAATAGCTACGTTTTGTCTCAATTTAAAAAAATGGAGCAAGACCTCCGCAATACCGGGGAAATTCGTTGGAAGCACGCGATGCACTTAATTCGCTTGTTGCTGTCAGGAATTACTGTGCTCAAGGAGGGGTTTGTACCCGTTCGGGTGCAGGACTATCGATCGCAACTTTTATCTATCCGCAACCAAGAAATATCCTGGGAAGAGGTGAACCGCTGGCGGTTGAGCTTGCACGGTGAGTTCGATCGCGCTTTTGCTGCAACTTCCTTACCGGAACGTCCTAATTACGAGAAAGCGAACCTGTTTTTGATTAAATCTCGTAGAGGTGCGATCGGCTAAAAGGGGCGGGTTTACGAGATCGGTAGACCTCTTGCAAAAATAACTAGGACGGGCTCTTCGGCCCATCCCACAAGAGTTATTTTTTCTTGTGGGATGGGCCGAAGAGCC
>NZ_JAUBTO010000377.1:0-1700 GCF_036702495.1 Microcoleus sp. C2D2
AGTTCCGGCACAGTCTTTTCCATGTCCCCTACTCTATCATGTTCGAGCCATCGGAAGCTACCCCCCTGAACTTCTACGAATAGAATATCCTAAATTAGGATACAAATATAAAATATAACGTTTAACATTCTTTCATTTCTCTCTTAATAACGAGGTCTTCCTATGGCCATCGAACTTTCAAATCTAACGTTTACTGACCAGGCTGATATTGTTCCCCCGTCTGGAGTGGAGGAAAGACTCATCAATACTGGCATCGCTAATACTCTTGCTGGCAACGATACAATCATTGGCACTAGCAACATAATTGGTTATTTTGATCCTGGGCTTATATTTAGCAGCATTTTCAACTCCGGCACGCTCAATACTGCTGGTGGTAACGACGCAATCACGGGAACCCTCACCCAAATAGAAAATTCCTCTGTGGGTGAAACCCCTACTTTTAATTATGGCATTTACAACGAAGGCAGTATTTATACGGGTGATGGTAACGACACAATCACTGGCTTTATCGAAGAAGGCATAGGTATTGTTGATGGCATTTTCAACGAAAGAGGCACCATTGATACCGGTGATGGTAACGACATAATCGCTGGCATTAGCCAAGCCGAGGCAAACACGGCGGGAATCACAAACCGAAATGGCAGCATCATAAATACTGGTGAGGGTAACGACACAATTACAGGTTTTTCCGTCGATATTGGCATAATTATTGAGTCCGACTGCATCCTCGATACTGGAAAGGCTAACGACATAATCACTGGGGCTGGTCGTTTTGGTCTTATAAACTCTAGCATTTTCACTACCGGTGAGGGTAATGACATAATTATTGGTACTAAGCTGTTTCGCATTTAAATTGTGATAACAGCATTTCCTTTGTTTTTAAGTTTTCGTCCCCATTTGATAACCAATCCTCCTTCATTTAAAAGCTTATGCAACAAAACTTCTAATTCTTCAATTGATTTAAAAAGTCGATTAGCAATATATTCTTTGGCTGAATGCCATACCAATTCAATCAAGTTATAGTCGGGGCTATATTTAGGTAAGTATTCCCGATGAATATTAGGCATTTCTGTTGTTATTATCGGGAGCTAGTCTTGTTTCTTGTGAAAGCTGGCATTATCTAATACGATCACTATTTGACACCCTTTTTCTGTAAAATCTTCTCGATTGTTTCCCGCTTCTACCCATTCACTTATTAAATCTCTATCGAAGAGTTTCAAGACTTTATAGAAACTGTTAGAGTTACTTTTACTAAGAAATTCAACAAATCTTTTTTTGTCTGAATACCTGATTGCTCCCATGACATTCACTCTTCCTTTTCTTCTATCTCCCCTCACTTTTTTGCGATGTCCTTTTTTGCCCCAAGTCTTTCTCCTAATCACCCTTAAACTAAATCCACTTTCATCCCAAAACCATACCTGAAGGCGATTGGGACTTGCTTTTTCTATTCTTAAATATTCCTCTAATTTTTCTTTAAAAGCTTTTCTTTTCTCCGGCTCTTGTTTGTGCTCTAGGCTATATTTTGACCACAGGTAAACGTACTTTTTTTTTGAGATGATTCTCCATACTTGTGAGCCACTTAACTTAATTCCAGTTACTTCTTCTAAATAAGTAGCCAATCTTTTAGCTGACCATCGACCAAATTCATATCCTAGCTCTTGAGGAGCTTTGTCAATTGTTTCTAGTAATATTTCTATGTA
>NZ_JAUBTO010000378.1:0-1694 GCF_036702495.1 Microcoleus sp. C2D2
ATCGTTCAATCTCATCTCGTTATTACTACTTACAAGTTTTTGCACGATCGCGTGCAACAAGCAGCTTATGCTTTGATCGAGCAAAATTCTAAAAAAACAGTTCACTTGCAAATTGGTCGCTTGCTGTGGCAAAATACCTCGCCAGAGAAACGAGGGGAAGAGATATTTGCGCTCGTCGATCATTTGAATCTAGGAATTGAACTGGTTAGCGACGAATCCGAACGCACTGAAATTGCAAAACTTAATTTAACCGCAGGTCAAAAAGCCAAAGCAGCAACGGCTTATGAGTCGGCGGTTAAATATTTACAAGCAGGTTTAGGACTGTTAGCAGAAGATAGCTGGCATTCTCAGTACGAACTAACATTAGCGCTGCATGAGGAAGCAGCAGAGGCAGCTTTTTTGAGAGGTGATTTTGACCGAATGCAGAGATTCGTTGAGATAGTACAAAACTCCGCCAAAACGCTGCTAGATCAAGTGAAAGTCTATGAAATCCAGATGCAAGCTTACATAGGTCAGAACAGGCTGCTAGAAGCGGTTGATACAGCGCTACAAGTTTTAAAGCTGTTCGGGGTGGAGTTTCCCCAAGAGCCGAACCCGTCAGATATTGAGCAGGCATTCGAGGAAACTGCGGCAATTTTGAGTGGAAGGCGAATTGAGGATTTAGTTGACCTGCCTCAAATGACCGATTCATATAAACTAGCAGCTATTCGACTTCTGTCAAGTACCTTTTCTCCTGCATACATTGCTGCTCCTGCGCTGTTGCCCTTGACATTGTGCAAACAGGTAAATTTATCTGTCCAATATGGTAATGCTTCCGTGTCTCCCTTTGCTTATGCCAATTATGGTCTTCTGCTTTGCGGAGTTGTGGGAGATATTGATTCAGGCTATCAGTTTGGTCAATTGGCTTTAAATCTATTGTCAAAGTTAAATGCTCCAGAAATCAAAGCCAAGACAGTCGTCATAGTGAATGTATTTATCCGAGCTTGGAAAGAGCATCTGAGAGAAATCTTACAGCCTTTGGTGTCAGCTTACTCAACCGCACTGGAGACGGGAGATTTAGAATTTGCAGGCTATGGCCTAATGCTATACTCCTATTGTGCTTACTTTACTGGCAAAGAACTGACTGTCCTTGAAAGAGAGATGGCAACTTACAGAGATGCTGTTCATAAAATTAAGCAAAAAACAGCGCTTAATTATATAGAAATCTTTTGGCAGGCCACCTTAAATCTGCTCGGAAAAAGTGAAAATCCATCCGTTCTAAAGGGTGAAGCTTGCGATGAGGAGATCAAGTTGCTATTGCACCAGCAAGCAAACGACAAAGCGGGAGTTGCCTACATATATTGGAATAAATTTTTACTGAGTTACTGGTTTGAAAATTACTCAGAAGCCATTGAGAATATTGCCATAGCAGAGAAATATTTAGACGCATTGGTAGGATTGCCCCCTGTTCCTATTTTCCATTTTTACGATTCTTTAGTAGGGCTAGCGGTGTATCTTGATACTAAAGAGCACGAGCAACAGAATATTCTCGACAAAGTACAAGCTAATCAAGAAAAAATGCAGAAATGGGCGCATCATGCCCCCATGAATCATCTGCACAAATTCTATCTAGTGGAAGCAGAAAGACATCGAGTTTTGGGTCAAAAACTAGAAGCGATCGAGATGTACGACAAGGCTATTGCCCTTGCCAAAGA
>NZ_JAUBTO010000379.1:0-1687 GCF_036702495.1 Microcoleus sp. C2D2
TTTTTTGGGTTCCGATTCCACTGACTTTTTTGAGAACTGTCGATCGCGTCTCTCTCCCAAAACTGTCCGAAGTATTGAGCTTAAGTATTAAACATAAAAGATGGAACCGATACCCGCTAAGGGTTTGAGGTAATTATATTAGCTTTTAGGTTTTAGATTTTAGGTTGAGGGTACTGCCGGGAATAGGATTCAGAGAACCATCATGCTCAACCTTGCCCAGGATACAAAGCTGAATCAGCTTATCCACAGCTTCGCTCATGTTGCCCTGGGCTTTCAGAAGTGCCACTGTCTCAGGTCGCAGAGTGAGTGTCACCCTGACAGCATTCTTGCGGTTGCCACCGGGTACAAGGTTATTCAAACTTTTAGGGTTCACTGCCATGACGAAAACTTTCCTCAATCGAATCGTGTGCATAACTCGATTGTAGATTTGTTTCGTTCGGAGCGGTGAACTATTTAGGAAAAGTTAGGCGATCGCCGAGAAAAGTTGCAGGTCGGAGCTAGGTCAGGATATTTGTATCTCCTGACCCAACACCCTGAAGTGCTATAGCTTCTCTAAATTTGACGGCTTCAACCACGTTGTATAGCCTTTGCCATCAGGTCTTAAGCAAGTGAGTTCGTTCTGAGCGTTGATATCATCTACCGTCAATACTTCACCTTCATACTGTTCTGTATCCTTCCCTACGTACTTGACCCGCGAACCCCGAACCAAACCGCACTGTTTCAGCAGACGGATGCTGGTACTTTCTTCCTTGCTGAAACTTCTATTAAACAGTCCCCGAACCTGTAAAGGGTAAGAACTAACCTCTCTCATAACCTCTGAGGCATCCTCACGGTTAGAGTTTGCAATCGCTTCCCGCATCCGGTCAGCCAAGATATCGGCAAAATGCTTGTTCGCAATCGTCTCAAGACACTGTGGTGGATTCTTTTTATTCTGTGATGGTTGAGTGGTGGCTGGATTGCTTGGTAGCGGTGGATTCGGTGGATGTTGTGGATTATTTCCACTATCTCCGTCACAGTTCTGATTTTTAGGTGAAATGGGAGATGGTGGGGGTTGAGTATTTTCTGTATTTTTAGAATTCTCAATTAATCCATCACATCCATCCCATCCACCGCTACCAAGGCTTTCAGCCACCACACATCCACCACCATCCACCATCAATCCACCACCGCCGAACGGTTTTTTAGTGACGGGGCGGGGGTAAATTTCTCCTGTAGGGTCGTGGAAGCAGCGCAGCCCTAAGCCTTTGATAAATCGCCCCTTTCTGTCCTCTCCTACCGATACCTGCACTTTTAACTGGTTGAGCAAGAAGTCCATCAAGTTAGGGCGGAAAGCCTTCATGCTGATGGGTTTTTCATTTTGCTCCTGACGGTCAGCGCAGTAACTGGCGTAAAGCCAGCTACTTGTTTTGGTTTCGTCATTAGTTCCCACGTGAGTCACCAACTCAGGGTCAAGCACCACCTTGTCATCGAGCCAGCGGGCAATATCGTTTGTTTGATAAATTTGCTCCCACTTCTTACCCGCTAGCTCTGGAACTTGCTCATCTGTATCCCCGATGAGTCGGGTCACCTCCTCTGGACTAATCTCAAGGACACGCTTTAATAGTCCTGGGACATTTGTGACAAGTTAAGAAAAAGTGCAAATTGTCAAGGGGGTAGACAAAAAAAGGTAAAATAGGATGAAACCTTT
>NZ_JAUBTO010000380.1:0-1678 GCF_036702495.1 Microcoleus sp. C2D2
TTGCCGCAAGGATAGATAGTTTTAAGGTCTGTCGCAGAACCAAGAATCCCCGCGCTTTCAAAGCCGGGGAGTGTCAATTGTAGTCAAAGCTTCCATATCGCTATATCGATTTGTCTATGTGTCTAGCCTGACACACAGGCGCGCCATCGGAGCGGGTTGCCTGTCGATATAAGGACTTATCGTTTTGTCCCTATGTCGATATAATAACAGACATAGCCAAAAAAACGACAACCACGCCGAGTTAAACGGCAATGCCGTTTCCATACATTTTGCAAAAAAATGCTTGACATTCCTACCAGTCTGTGCTAGCTTATAGAATAGTATTGTGTTGAATTCACAAATCCCAGCACTTCACCTATGTTCACAGCCAACAGCTATTTTTATTATTGGTACAGCCAAGTTCGCCCGGAGTGAATTTACAATTCACTGTGAACATCCGGGCGAACCGCAGATTAACACCTGCGGTTTTGTTTTTTCTAGTTCTTTTTCCAACAACCAATCGAGTACAAGCGAAAACACCGATGACCTTATTCAGTAACTGGTATTACGGCTTTTATTATTGGCCCCACAAGAGTTCTGGGTAAATTGTCGCGCTGTCTTTTCGCACCAACCCGGAACTCTTAAAAGTTCCGGGTTTTTTGTTGTCAACCACCCACTTAATTTTCCAGGAGAATACCGTCATGTTAGAAGCCAAACTCGTAACTAAATCTCATCCCGAACACCAAACAATTGTTAAACTCTCAGAAACAGTCTCTGTCGGCGGCACAGAATTATTAATAATTGGCGGCCCCTGTACCGTCGAAAGTTCCCAACAAATGGAAACAGTCGCCCGCCAACTATCTGCCGCATCAGTGCAAGCTTTGCGAGGCGGAGTCTACAAACCCCGCACTTCTCCCTATTCTTTCCAAGGGATGGGAATTGAGGGACTCGAAATTTTAGCCGATGTCAGCCGGCGTTACGGTTTGCCCGTGGTGACAGAGGTAATGTCGATCGCCCAAATCGAGCCAGTTGTCACCTATGCTGATATGCTGCAAGTAGGCAGTCGCAATATGCAAAACTTCGAGTTACTCAAGGCGATCGGTCAAGCCGGAAAACCAGTCCTCCTAAAACGCGGCTTGTCAGCCACAATCGAAGAATTGGTGATGGCCGCCGAATACATTGTCAGTCACGGCAATCCTGATGTAGTTCTGTGCGAAAGAGGCATCCGCAGCTTCGACAATTACACGCGCAATGTCTTAGATTTAGGTGCAGTCGTAGCGCTGAAACAGTTAACTCATTTGCCAGTAATTGTAGACCCTTCTCACGCTGTCGGCAAGCGAGAATTAGTCGCACCACTCGCCAAAGCAGCGGTTGCTTGCGGTGCAGACGGATTGATTGTTGAGTGTCACCCGCAACCAGAAAAATCGGTTTCTGACGCGCGGCAAGCTCTTTCTTTGCCAGATATGGTAGATTTAGTTGCCAGTTTGCGGGCTTTCGCCGCCGCCGCCGGGCGGTGCATACCCGAGATTAATTGGTCTTCACAAGTATTAAGTTTGAAGTGATATTCGTAGGAAATAAGGTATAACTTTTAACGTCAAACTCTACAGTCGGTTTTAACAGATATCTTGCACCATTGTCAGCAACAGGCAAGATGCCTGTTCCACAAAAGATAAATTTTCTTGTGGAACAGGCATCTTGC
>NZ_JAUBTO010000381.1:0-1667 GCF_036702495.1 Microcoleus sp. C2D2
AATTGGTTATCAAATGGGGACGGAAACTTAAAAACAAAGGAAATGCTATTATCACAATTTAAATGCGAAACAGCTTATCAAATTTTGAATTAAAAAATACCAAAACACTGGAGGCAGTAATGACCAAACAAATTTCTCTTGATGCGCTATGGAATTCAGCCACATCTCAGGATCGTGTATTCCACTTAGATGACTTCACTCACTTGCCAGAAGCCGCCAGACGGTATCTCGACCATGCGATCGCACCTGGAACAAAGCTCGCTTCTGCGGTTCGCTTGAAGATGCACGGCGAAATCAAACTGAAGAGTTGGATTCCATTCAAAGCCGAGCAAGTCATTTGCTGGGAACATGGACTGATTTGGAGTGCTACAGCATGGATGAATAGCTTCTTGCCAATTGTCGGATCAGACCGCATTATCGACGGCATTGGTGCGATGCAGTGGAAGCTTTTAGGATTATTCCCTGTGATGACGGCGAGTGGTTCGGATATTACACGGTCGGCTATTGGTCGCCTCCAATCAGAGTCACTCTGGTTACCGTCTGTATTCTGCGGCGATGGCGTTTCATGGGCAAGTCCAGATTCATCGGATCTAGACTCCAGCTTGCATCCCAGTTTTGTAGTGCAAGGCGAAAGAGCCGAACTAGATTTCACCCTCGATCAAACCGGTTGTCTCAAGACCTGTAAGCTACCACGCTGGGGCAATCCAGACGATGCTGAGTTCCGTTATGTGGACTTCGGTGGAATTTTAGAGGAAGAGGGCACATTCTGCGGCTACACCATTCCAACTCGGCTACGGATTGGATGGTACTTTGGCTCCGATCGGTTTGAGTCGGAGGGCGAGTTCTTCCGAGGCACGATCGATGATGCAATCTATCGATAGACCAACTTATGTCAAAGGAGAGAATGAAAAATGAGAAAATATCCGATTGCTTGGTTCTATATCTTGGCTTTTGGTATGTCATGGCTTGGCATGATATCGACCGTCTTAGCCTCGCGAGGCATTGCCCCATTTAACAGTCCCTACTTTCAAGTTCTTTTCATCTTTTATGCCGTTGGACCTGCTCTTGCGGCTATTATTGTGTCACAGGTGACGCATGGTAAAACAGGGATTCGGGATTTGAACAAGGGACTAATCCGATGGCGGGTTAGCCTAATCTGGTACATCGTAGCGGTGCTGGGGTCTGCAATTTTGCTGATTGTGGCGCAAGTCGTCACGAAATTATTGGGCTTTTCAGTAACAATTGCAGTGCCACCAGTCAATCTATCTCCCTATGTTATTTTCGGTTTGGGAGTAAATTTCCTCGCCACTACCTGCGAAGAAATTGGGTGGCGTGGCTTTGCATTACCACATTTGCAGAAACGATATAACGCTCTGATTGCTACTCTCATTGTGGGCATATTGTGGGGTTTATGGCATTTACCGCTTGTCTTTTTGGTAGGCAACCCGATGTCTGAGTTTCCTTTCGTTTGGTTTATCAGCATCGTGACCAATGCTTTTATCTATACCTGGATTTACAACAGCACTAAAGGCAGTATTTTGCTAGTGGCGCTTTTTCATGGTTCGCTGAACGTATGGGGACTATTTATAACCCACATTCCGCAGATATTTAAGCAGATTTAACGATCGCCTGCAATGTAAAAACTTTAGCCTGAAATGATTGCCTAG
>NZ_JAUBTO010000382.1:0-1603 GCF_036702495.1 Microcoleus sp. C2D2
AGGCAATCATTTCAGGCTAAAGTTTTTACATTGCAGGCGATCGTTAAATCTGCTTAAATATCTGCGGAATGTGGGTTTCAATACCTTCTTTAATACTGGCTGCTGTTTTTTCGCCCGACTGTTCGTAGCGGGCATAAGTTTTTAAGGCAAAAACTACTTTTGATGCTCTGTCTGTGGCTGTGTTGATAGTAGCGAGGCCTCTTTTTAATTCGGAAAGTTTGTAGGCGATTTCCAAGAGATGTAAACTATCGGATCTTTGTAACAAAGGGACAAAGGCATCTATTTCATTATAAACGCCCATAATCACTAGGCGATCGGCTACGGTACCGCCATTTTCAATTCCTAATTCTTCCAGTTGGCTTCTCAAAGCTCTCTTCAATTTGCGTTCTTCTTTGGTTGATAAGCTTGCTTCTTGTTGGAGCGATCGCTGAAGTAAACTCAAGAAATTATGTGCTTCTTCTGGGGAGAGAGATTGAAAAAGTGCAGGCAACTGTTCTAGAGTTTGACTTAAGAACTTAGAAACATTTCCTGCGGAGGAGCGAATCGCGCCCAGGGGAGTGTTAACTTCGTGGGCAACTCCGGCCACAAGTTGTCCTAAAGCTGCCATTTTCTCTGATTGAATCAATCCTGCTTGGGTGGCTTCGAGATTTCTTAAAGCTTGTGATAATTCTTGGGTGCGTTCTTCTACTTTTGTTTCTAGGTTGGCATAGAGTTGGGCATTTTCTATGGAGATGGCAGCTTGCGAGGATAAAAGTTTTAAGACTGCCAATCTGTCGGGAGTAAATGCACCTGTTGCGAGGTTATTTTCTAGGTAGAAGATGCCGATCGCTTTTCCTTGATGTTGGATCGGGAGACACAATACCGATTTGGGTTGATGCTGAATGATGTAGGGGTCGTTGAGATATTGGATGGGAGATTTTGGGTTGTTAATTTCATTGTGCAAGTCGTTAAAAATGACATACTCTTGAGTTCTGGCAACATAGTTAATGATGCTGTGAGGTAAGTCATTGCTGGTTTCCAGAGAAATTGAGTGCAGCACAATTGTTTCCGATCTGCCACTAATTGCAGTGGCTTCAATTATTAAGCTGCCTGCTTTTTTCAAAATCAGAGCGCTTTTTTCGGCTCCGAGATTTTCCATCACTATTTGCATTAAGATTGAGAGCAATTTATCAAAGTAAATTTCTCCTGAAAGTGCTTGAGATGCTTTCATTACTGTTTCAAAGTCCAGTGCTTCTGAAATACTAGAACTGGTGGAAGTGATGGTGGCAGCAGTGATGCGAGCAATTGTCTGGCTTGTAGTAATGGTATTTTTATGGTTGAGAATTGGGGCGAGCAATTGAGGGTAGCGTTTTTCTAAATCCGCAACTTTGGCTAATGCTCCCCAACGAGCGTAAGCGTAGTAGGCATCTGTTAAATAGACTGAGGCAATTTTTTCTTTACCCCATTCAAGATAAAACTTAGCTGCTAGTTCGTTAGCGAGGGCTTGTTCTTGGATGTATTTGTTTTCTTTCGCTCCAGAAATGGCCCGATCGTACATTTCAATAGCTTCTGCCCTCTGTCTGGCAACTCGGTATTTCTCTGCTTCTACCAACTGCCACTTATG
>NZ_JAUBTO010000383.1:0-1519 GCF_036702495.1 Microcoleus sp. C2D2
AAGGTTTCATCCTATTTTACCTTTTTTTGTCTACCCCCTTGACAATTTGCACTTTTTCTTAACTTGTCACAAATGTCGCTTTTTTAAATATGCGTCATCCTTTCTTAGCTTTGCTTCTTTCTGTCGCTTCTTTTTACTTACCTGTTCGCTTGTTCAAATCTTATTAACTTTTATGGCTCCTTTACCTCGAAGCATTAGCATTGATTGGCTGCGTTTTCAAGTTTCCTCTTACCATCCTTCAATGCTGCGTCAAATTCAGCGCACACTAGATTTACCATTTGAACGTAAGTTGCATCAGCTTGCGGATGTTAGAGATACTAATTTTTTAGCTCTTAACAAACTTTGGCATGAGGTTTATGAGTTCCAAGGTTCTTTAATTGGTACTCGTTACCCTGATTCGGGCAATGACGATATGCCTTATAAACACTTTGTAGACCTTAATGGGGGTGCTTTGGCTGGTGTTGGTTTCGATAAAGTGATTGCCCTATTAGGTTTTTGTCAGTCTGAGGAGGAATTTATCGCTAATAGAATCGACATTGCTTTAGATTTTAATCCTGGGGAGCCTCGCTTGTCTGCTCGTAGCTGGGAATCATTTTTAGAGGACAATCTGCTTAGTGGTTATCGTTTGGTGCGTCGGGTGTCTAATTGCGGGCGTACTCGTACTAATAGACCCGGTGCTACTGTTTATTTAGGCTCGCGTGAGTCTGAGCGATTTGTCAGAATTTATGACAAGGTGATTGAGGGCAAGCACTACGATCGCCTAGAAATTGAGTTCAAGCGTTCCCGCGCTCTTTGGATTATGCAGGAGATTGCTAAATCTACAGTGCAGGAGGTTCCTCGATTTCTGAATGGTGTTGTTTGCAGTCAAATTAACTTTAAGACGCGCTCTGAAGATACTTGCTTTTTTGATGGTTATAAATCCGGGCCCGTTGATGTTCCTGCCCCTAGACTTCATTTAGATATTGAGCGTTCTGTTGCTTTTATGGAGAAACAATGTGCTACTTTTGCGATGGTAGAAGAATATATGGGTTCAGAAAAATTTGACAAATTTATGAGGACGCTTTTAGCTGCTGGTAAACTTCGGATGAAGCCACGGCACAGGACAATACTAGACAATGCTAGACAACTCCTAGGGGTTGCTGCTTCTTGTATGCTAATTTTTCTTTGGCAGACACCTAATGTTCTGGCTGGGGGTTTAAGTTGCCCTGCTCCTGTCCCTCTTAGCTTTGAAATAAAGCAAAAGTTCCCCATAGATATAGTCAATCCTTCACCATCTGAAGAAGCATATTTTAATAATGCTGGCGACGGTTGTTTTAAGATTAATTCTGGTCTTGATTTTGAAACTCTTTGCCTCCCTGGGATGATTGTTAATGCGATACAGCCTTTTATTATTATTAGTTTGGGTATAAAGTTTATTATGGGTAGTTAAAAATATGTTTTTTCGTAATTGCTCAACTAGGGGAAAAAAGGGAGCCATCAGTAGAGAGAGCTTGTTGAATGGATTGATAAGCAGTTAAAC
>NZ_JAUBTO010000384.1:0-1495 GCF_036702495.1 Microcoleus sp. C2D2
TTCCCATATTTTTTTGCCAAATTCAATAACCGTTTGCACCCCTTTTTTGATAGCTCCCCAAACTTGACTCGCTGTGTTTTGCAACCATTTACCAGGTTGTATGCCTTCAGTTGAAAAAGCGAGCGCGCTGTCTTCAATCGTTACTCCCCAAGTTTTAACTTCACTCATTTATTTTTTCCGTTTGTGATTATCAATTTCTTTTTTTAATTCATTCACTTCTTTTTTGCACTCGTTAATTTTTTCTTTTAGTCCACCTGTTTCTCCTTCGGAATTGACAAGTTCATCTTCTAGCCTGTCAATTTCTCCTAACTTGTTTACGTAGCTTAAAACAGTATCACGATAGTTTTTGCTATTCATGTTGTTAGCCACTCTGTCGCCGTTTCAATAATTGAACCGTTTTGACCCAAGGTTGAAGTATAAGGCAAGATAATTCTACCTACGTACTCCAAGGAATTATAATCAAAACTTAATGTGCAGTTGGTTAAACTGTTCGGATTTTTAGCTGGTTGGTTTTGCCAATGAACAATGTAAGAAATTACATCAATGAAATACTGACTAAGGGTAGTAGATTTTATTGTGCCGACTGGCGAACCAGCACTAAAAGGAAGTGTTGGTAAATATGGCGCTGCGGCTACAGAAAAAAGTCCCGTTGAAGCGTTGTACGTAACAGTACCTGGTATCGTAAAATCCCCTTCTAAAATCAAATCGTCACTTTTAGTGATGTTCAACCTTTGAACGGCTAAGCCTTTTTCTGCACTGTTAATTAAGTGTGCTACTTGAAACAACTTGCCTTCAATTGTTGTAGCATTTGCTGTTTCATTCGTTCCCGCCGTCACTGTTGCCATATTTAAGTCCTTTTTTACAAATAGCCGCCTAACACGGGCGGCTAAGCCTAGAAATATACTTGAAAACCAACTTTAGGTTCCTTTTACTTTGGTCGCGAGTGCAATCGCGAAACCAAAGAGGGTGCTTGCTAAAGTAGTCAAATTTGCCGGAGCATCACCGTGAACTTTTAATCCAACACTTAGTGACGCAAAAGTAGTCGCAGTTGCACTACAACAGAGAAAGAACATTAAGCCTCGGTATACGTAACGGTCAATTTCAAGCATCTTCAATCGTCCATCCTGTGCTTTTGGGTATATTTTCTTCGGGAAAACCAGCCCTATCGTGAATCATTCCTTGTCTTATTAACACAGCTTTTATGTCTCGTAAGTCACACTTGATTACACCAAATTCTGTTAAAAGGTGGTCTAAATTTTGTTGCAGTTTTCTTCCTGAAGTAAAATTATTTTTTTCAAGTTGAATTTCAAGTCTTTCTAGTTTGCCGCTGTACTGCCACATAGCAAAAGCAAAACCACCTGCTGCCGCGCCGCCTCCCCCACCAATCACTAAAATAATAATTTCTAACAAGTCTTTAATTGTCACTTTAATCTATTCCTCCTGTATATTCCCATGCAAATAACGAAACGTTACCACTGTAGTTAGCATCAAATAT
>NZ_JAUBTO010000385.1:0-1486 GCF_036702495.1 Microcoleus sp. C2D2
ACTCACTATTATCTCGGATGATTCACTTTTACCACCTCAATCCGCCTATGTGCCAGTTGAGGGTGCGGAATGTGGGTATTAAAGCATTTAGGACAGTATTGCAGTCGGTACTATTTAATGTTTGCAGGTGGATGACGCTCTCCATTAAGCTGTAAATCTTGGTGAATAATCCACATTTATTAGTCAAGATGATTAGCTCTTGGCGGGATTTATCTTGGCTAAAAAGCTAAGTTATTTTGCGAAAAAAGCGCCATAAATCTATTAAAAAAAGTCAAATCTTTCAGTTTAGTTGATTTCGGGAGATTTGACAGGTACCCGTGACGTTAAAACCGCATAAGTTAAACGGAAAAACTTTTTGACTCCAACTTTTCACAACTGATAAAAAAAATCCCACACACATCTGCGGAATGTGGGCTAGAACATGGACTAGAACGAAAAGAGATTAGATTAGATGAACTAGCAAAAAGCATGAATTCAGAAGCTTTTACTGCGATTCAACTAAAGCTAGAAAAGCCAAGAACCGTGTGGGTAGCAACTATCGAAGTAGAATTGTCAACAATGTCAGAGTCAAAAACAGTAGCTATCGTCATGAATGCTGCGACTCTTCCTACGGCGACAGAAGTTAATTATTTGATTACTAATGCTACCCGGGAGAAAGCAACAGATGAATGGGTAGTAACGACTTACTCCCAACGTAATTGGGTGGAGGTATTCTATCGTGAGGCTCTCGTGTTGGCTAGGATTAAAAAAGTACCAAGTAAGAGGGGAGATCAGCCTTTATCGACATTGGATATTGGTGTTATGTGCCTACAGTTTTATTGTTTGGCATCGGTTAACTGGTGGACCCAGACGAAGCGATGCTCACCAACCATTAGAGACATTTACTAATACCTTATCAGCTTTTAGAACAGCTATATCTTATAGATTTGTACGCTGGTTGCAAGAAAATATGGACGTATTTGCCGCTTATAAAGCCAGTTTGGGCTTGATTTGGGCTTAAATTTTGTTTAAGTCCCGTTAGGTTTAATCTGCGTCAACAAATCAACCAATTTCGGGTACAACTTAAACATCCGTATACTCTTTGTTTGAGTTCTCTTAGTTTCCTGGCGGGGTGACAACCCCGCCTGAAACCCAGACTGAGTAAAGATTTAACCCACTTGTGCTCAAAAAAGATAGGCAGCCAAATTGTTACAGGCTAGCCTACAAAAAAAAATGTTACCCACATTCTATCAGACCCACTTACAAAAACAACTGACGCACGCCCAGTTTATGCTGCTCACAATCTTACTGAATGTGATCCAATCGGAAAAACAAGTGAGATTAGAGAGGCTAGCACGCGTATTTCCCTATCCAATTACCACCGAAAGTCGCCGCCGCAAACTGCTCATATTTCTCGATTTACCTCAATTACTGGAGTTGAGACTAAAAAACGAGCGCATCTAAAAGTAGCTGCCTTTAAATATCCGGCAAGCTGTTACTCAAAAAC
>NZ_JAUBTO010000386.1:0-1467 GCF_036702495.1 Microcoleus sp. C2D2
AGATGGCGCTTCATTTGGGAGTTCGCTATATCTATGAAGAGGAGTCGTCTAGGAAGTCCGAACAGGATGAGCCTGTTGTGCAACTGACTCCTGAGTCGCTGTCTGTGTTGCCGAGGGAGTCGATTGAGAAGCTTTATAAAGCAGCCGCTTGTGGAGACGAGCAAGCAGTAAGGCTGTTGATTGAGCGAATGGAGCTGTCGCAGAAGCAAATTGCTCTGGCTTTGACTAAATTAGTTGACAATATGAGCTTAGATATTATCAGCGATTTAACTCAACACTAGCTTTAAATGATAACTGCGATCGCAGTTAGTTATCAGACGCGGTTCTCAAAGTTCTTTCTAGGATTAGTCTACAATAAGCCGCAGTCCACTAATATTGTTTAATCAACACGTGGAGAGAGCGTGCTTAAAAATAGATGAGCAAAATTATTGCGCTGTTCAACCAGTCAGGCGGTGTCTCCAAAACCAGTTTGACAATGAATTTAGGCTACCATTTAGCCAAGCGGAAGCAAAAAGTCTTGTTAGTAGATATGGACCCCCAAGCCTCACTTACCGCCTTCATGGGCTTGGAGCCATCTGAGTTACAAGAGACTGTCTACGAGTCCATTATGAACGGTTCTGACGCGGCGCTCCGCAAAAACCTTCACAACATGGACTTGCTCCCTTCTAATATTAATTTGAGCGGAGCAGAGCTGGAACTGGTGGTGGCTGACATGAGAGATAGTCGGCTAAAAGAAGTCATTGACCCCCTGAGCTCGCACTATAACTTCATATTGATCGACTGCCCTCCCTCGCTCGGCATCCTATCCTATATCAGTCTAGTTGCCTCCACTCACGTCTTAATTCCGATTCAGACTGAATATAAAGCTCTCAAAGGAACTGAATTGCTGTTGCAAACCATTGCTCGCGTCAGGAAACGCGCCAATCGTTCATTGCAGATTGCTGGAGTGATTCCGACGCTGTACGATACCCGTACTGTACAGGCCTTTCAAAGTTTGCAGTCAATTACTACTTCTCTGGAGAAGATTGGTGCGATTTACCCCCCTGTGCCTCGGACTGTGGCTTTTGCCGATGCGTCACAGCAACACGTACCTCTGGCCGTGTACAATCCAAAACATCCAGCCGTCGCCGTACTCGATACTATTGCACAAGGACTCTTAGCTCTGCGATGAATCAAAAGCGCGACAGTCAGCCTTATCAAATCAAAGGGGTTGAGGCTTTATTAGGAACCAGCGACAGCGCAGATGCCGCATCCGAACTTGTCTCAATACACAAAATTGTCTTGCCAGCGCAGCAACCCCGTCGCTATTTCGAGCCGACAGCTATGCAAGAACTGGTGGAGTCCGTCAAGCAGTTAGGAATTCTGCAACCGATCCTGGTACGCCCCATAGATCAATGGCACTGAAAAAGGCTTAATCACGCCCGCAGTTTAGCTTTCAAGACAGAGCGAGGTTCCTGCATTCGAGGA
>NZ_JAUBTO010000387.1:0-1450 GCF_036702495.1 Microcoleus sp. C2D2
TGTTCGAGGGCGAAGCGGCGCAGATACAGTTGCCAAATTTCAGCTAGAGATGGCATTTGGATACCAACCCAAACTAACCACAAAGGTTGACTATTTAATCGACCCGTTACAGTTTCTAAACGTTCGACTAGAATCAGAGTCATTGGATGTTTGGGACTACCTCTAAAATGCAAGTCATCCCATTTTCTTAACCGGATTTTTCCGAGTTTGGCTCTACAGCTTCCAGAGTTTGTTCTGGTTCCCACCAGCTCTGAGAGTCGTTCAGTTCAGGGGGCGACAACGAAGCTAAAGCGGTTGCCCTATAAGCTTTATAGCTTTTAGTCCCCTCTGATAAAATGACTGCTTATTGCGAACTAAGCCCATCATAGACTCCACCCACTCCCAACAGCATTCATTGGCAATTAACCAATTTTCGCCATACAAACCAATCCAAAACTTGCTATGTCTTCTTCTATTTCTACCGGGTTCTTGAGGACGGCACACATATTTTTCCTGTTTTTGAAGCTGAGTTCTTTTCCCTCGCAGCCAGGCCTCCGTCATCGCCAAAGCTATTAAAATTATCAAAGCAATTAATTTCTCAGGTGATGCCTGACACCCCTCCAGGTTGTATCCTCCTGTTTTACAGTCTTTAAACATTGCTTCGATGCCGTAACGTTGACTGTAAACTCCGTAGCTTGCGGGGCGGTACGCCATCGCACCTTTTAAATCCGGGAGATTTGTTAGCAGATACCAAGGTTCATCTTCTTGTTGACCTCGGTATTTTTTCTGCCAAGAAGCTACTAAGTTAAAGCGAGAAAAACCTTTCTTTTTAGTGCGACTAATTTGCGGATAGAAGAGATGAATTCCTGGTTTAACTGGGATAGTATCTATCGAGCGAAATGGTTGTCTTTTTTCTCGGAAAGTTGTGTTTCCTTTTTGACGCAATACAAAGCTTAGATGCTGGCGGTGCAACCACTGCGCCAGTTCTCGGAGGTGAAATTCGCGATCGCCAACAACGATTAATTTATATCTTTTCAGCAGCCGAATAACTGGACGCAATACTTGTTTCTGTTCGGCGAGATTAGAAGCCCCTTGTTTATTTAGCAGCGTCCAGAATAGGGGAAACGCCCTTTTTTGAACGATCGCACTTACTATTAAAACATTATACTCTTGACCTTGGGTTCTATCCAATGCAACGACTAATTGACTCCCGGCTGCGATTTGACGGGATATCACCTGTTTTACGATCGGGAACCAGAGTACAAGTATGCGCTCGTGCTTTAATCTGTAAAAATCTTTGTATGTGACGGATCCGACTACTTTGTAAGATCGGCAATGGTAGAGAGGCAGCTAATCTTTCGATTCTAACTTGTTTTTGAGACTGTAATAACCATACTAGTACACTTGGGCGGGAATAGAGCTACCATTTATAGCTAGATGTAGAAGGTAGAACAGATCGATGCCCAGACTA
>NZ_JAUBTO010000388.1:0-1439 GCF_036702495.1 Microcoleus sp. C2D2
GTAATTGCTCAACCCCCTTGACAAGAAGACGAGATAGACATTAGATCAAGGAATGGAAAAACTCCCCGACTTAAAGCAACTATCGAACGAGGCAAAAGAAGCCTTGATAGTAGAGCTATGGCAAGAAATCCAAAAACTTAGCGCAGCATTAGCCACATACGAACCAAAACCAGGCTCATCTCCCACCAAAACTAGCAAAAATTCCAGCACTCCACCATCCAAAGGATTCAAGCCGAACATTAAGCCGTCGAAAATTCAAGGAATAAAAAGACAAAGAAGCCTAGGAAGAGTCGGAGGGGGAAGAGAACTACATCCTCATCCCGACCAAACAATCATCGCCCAAGTGAAAAATTGCCCCCAGTGTGGAGAGAAAGTCACCACTGGTGGTCAAAAATTGCAATCCGTCTACGAAAAAATCGAACTACCCCCAATTCGCCCCATCATCACCCGAATCGAACGTTATGGTGGTCAGTGTGCCTGCTGTCAGACCGAATATGTTGCACCTGTACCATTGGGAATGGAACCAGGTTCACCGTTTGGCAGTTCAATTCAAAGCTTAGTCACATATCTTCGTTACACTCATGCCATCAGCTACGAACGGCTGTCGTCGATATTTGGCTCCATCTTTGGACTAAAGATATCAGAAGGTGCAATCGCAAACCTGTTGGCAAAAGTCAAAACCAGTTTAGATGACCAAGTAAGTCAAATACTACAACGGTTGCGGCGGGCAAAATTAATTTGTTCAGATGAAACGAGTGCGAGAGTTAACGGACAGAATCAGTGGGAGTGGGTATTTCAGAACCAGGATGTTTGTTTACACGTCATCCGCCCGAGTCGAGGGACTGAAGTAATTAACGAAGTTCTCGCAGAACATCGTCCCGATATCTGGGTGTCTGATTTATTTAGCGCTCAAAAAAATCACCCAGCACCACAATGGCAAGTGTGTTTGGCCCATCAACTGCGGGATTGCCAATATGCGATTGATGCAGGGGACAGAATTTTTGCCCCAGGGATGAAGAGGTTATTATTAAGGGCTTTTATCATCCATCGGCAACGGGAGAATATGGATAATACTAGACTCTTGAGATATCGAATAAATTTACAGGAAAGATTAACCAAAATTTTGGATTTAGCACCACAGCAGAAGGATGGTATACGGTTACGAAAACGTTACGGTGGGCTGATTGACAATTTATTTCTATTTCTGGAAGATGTGGGGATTCCACCCACGAATAATAGTAGTGAACAGGCGATTCGGATGAGCGTGATATTTCGCCATGTGACCAATGGCTTCCGTTCGGAATGGGGGCGAGATTTGTTTGCTGCCGTTCGTTCAGTTGTTAATACTGGCAAGCGTCAGGGTTTAACTGCTTATCAATCCATTCAACAAGCTCTCTCTACTGATGGCTCCCTTTTTTCCCCTAGTTGAGCAATTACGT
>NZ_JAUBTO010000389.1:0-1428 GCF_036702495.1 Microcoleus sp. C2D2
AGATAACTTAAACAAAAACTGAAATCAATTAAAGCCGTCCTATAAGGACGGGGCTTTGTACCCAATTTTTTGGTAAACGTTCCTTGACATTGGAGATGATTCGGAAGTTGAATCAAGAACTGGGGATTCCCGCTGAAATTCTCATCCAACCCTATAAGTCGGTAAAAATCCCCGCGTAACAATATAACTCGATCGACCTTGGTAGTTGTAGGGTGTGTCGCTGCAGGAAACTTCCCACTAAGGCGCAGATATTCGAGGGCGACGCACCCTACATTCTTACCGCCTTCTGCTGCCAAAAGAACGACTGCGACTCGGTTGACGAGAATTCCTGCCGCTACCAAAACTCGGACTCCGCCTTTGCTGCCGGGAATTTGAGTTGGGATTTCGCCTCAAAGTGCTGCCGCCGTAACCCGAACCGGTCGATCGATTAGCATTTGGCGGTGCTGGATTCCGCAAAGGTACGTTCGATGTGGGCGATCGCAAGCGGCCGGTCGTCCTTAAAACTTGACGGTTTCTCACAGCAGGAGGCGGAGTTCGGTAGCGAGTTTGATATTGGTTAACAGCTTGGCCGTAAGTATTGCCATACCCGCCATATCCTGTCATAATTCCCGGCTGATAGACTGGCGGCATATAATATTGCGGTCTAAATAACAAACTGCCGATCGCCTGACCAGCTATAGCCCCAGCAAACGGTGCCCAGAAGCCTGATTGCTGTCTCACTACTACAGTTTGGGGCTGACCGGTTTGAGGGTTATTGACAGTTTCAGTCACGTTGTGAACGTACTCAATTTTAAAATCTTCTGTCAAATGCAAAACCGCTTGATTGTTCTGCAGACTTAGATAACTTTTCTTACCTGCCGATACTTCTTCATCCGTTAAGCGAGCCATTTGCAAATCCGTACTGCGGTAAACTGGGGGACTGCCGGGGGGAGTATTCAGCAACATCAAACTGTATTCGCCATTAGCATCGTCGTAGGTAGCTTGCTGTACCGGATATTGACCTTGAGCCAAGTTATTGTTGGCTGCAGGACGCGCTGTGTTAACATTATTCCGATTTGCACCAGGATTTGTAGGAGGTTGTGGGGTAGGAGAACCGCAGGCCGTTGCCGTCCCTAAAAAAGTTAAAGCCATTAAATAAACTGTCAGTTTTCGCAGCATCATAAATAGTAATTGGTAATTAGTTAAGGAAGAAGCAAGAAGCCAACAACTCCTCGCCCTGGTTCTGTCAATTGCCTGCCCTGAATCAAGGTAATTGGTAATTATCAAGGACTGGATTTACATCCGATCGCCAATCCCGAGCCCAGTCAATCCATTTTAGATTTTAGATTTTAGATTTTAGATTGACCCCACCGATAAATGCGGGGGCTTGAGGATTTTCGATTTTCGATTTGGGATTGATTCCACGGATAAATCACGTGGCGGGTACCA
>NZ_JAUBTO010000390.1:0-1421 GCF_036702495.1 Microcoleus sp. C2D2
TTGAAGGTGCTGTGGAAGTGCGATTCGTTGATTAGTGAATCTCGGTAATCAATCCGTAAATAACTAATGAGCGTGAAACTTGACCCCTAGGTTGAGCACTGAACTCTCAGATTGATGAAGGTGCAAGTCCTTCCCGCAAGATTCATGCGTGACTCCTTATCTGCTCACACCGACCAAGCTCAATTCTTGGAGAGTGAAGCTGGGAACAGGGCACAATCAGACGGCTGTTATGGGCTGACACTGGTGCTAACAGGGAGTTCCTACGGTGAAACCGAGCCTAAAAAAGTAACTTACACCTAGGCAGGGCATAACTTAAAAAACCCTGACCTCATCAGAGCTAAAGCCCGACGCATCATTTCCACAATAGCGTCCAGAATCTTGGGTTTCTGATAGTTAAATTGGCTACACCTAACGGAACAATCAATCATCTGAGGGAACGAATAAAAACGACTTGAGAGTCATGGATACGTCGATTTCCATGTAGGTAAGATGAGATACGGAACTCTCTCAAGACGGGTAGGATGCGAAGTAATTTTCGCAAGGTATTCAGAAAACACTCAACAGAGCAGAGCATGATTAGACACAGTAGTAATACCAGTGAATCTTGGAAGAATCTACCGTGGAAGAAGTTCCGCAAAGATTTATTTCGCCTACAAAAGAGAGTGTTCAAAGCGGTTCAAGCAGGAAACAAGCGGAAAGCGCAGTCTCTGCAAAGACTTATTCTGAAATCCAAAGCTGCTAGATTCCTAGCAATTCGACAAGTAACACAGCTAAACGCTGGCAAGAAAACAGCAGGTGTTGACGGTGTAAAATCTCTCGGCTTTACAGGACGTTTCTACCTAGAAACAATACTTAAAGAGTCGGCAGGTAATTGGCATCATCAAGGACTACGGGAAATCCCAATCCCAAAAAAGGACGGGACAACCAGAATGCTAAAAATCCCAACTATCGCGGATAGAGCTTGGCAATGCCTCGCTAAATACGCTTTAGAACCAGCTTGCGCGTTGCAACATTCCATGCTTACAGCTACGGGTTCAGAGCCGGACGCTCCGCGCACGATGCACAGAAAATCCTGTTCAACAATCTAAGAAGCTACTGTAATGGAATGGAAAAACGAGTGATCGAACTCGACATAGAAAAATGCTTCGACAGGATTAGTCACACCACCATAATGGACAACTTAATTGCGCCCAAAGGTATCAAGCTCGGAATCTTCCGATGCCTAAAAGCTGGGGTCAACCCCGATTTCCCGGAACAAGGAACTCCTCAAGGTGGGGTGGTGAGTCCCCTATTAGCCAACATCGCTCTTAACGGGATTGAAAGTATTCACAGATACCATAAGGATGGATTTAGAATAACTGGCAAAACCCCAGCGTCAAACATTGTCGAAACATCAATCCGTTATGCGGATGATATGGTGA
>NZ_JAUBTO010000391.1:0-1414 GCF_036702495.1 Microcoleus sp. C2D2
TGGGTCAACAGGTAAAAGATGAGTAATTTTACTCATTGACAATAGTGCTTTTAGCTTAACTTGTGAGTAATGCTCAACCCCTCACTCTGACTGATTCCCTAGGAAAAACACTCACAGCTACCGAAGCTTCTAGTGATATTTTGACCGAGTCAGCCCTTCCCGAACCCAACGTCGGACAGTATGACCTCCAGCCATTATTACCGCAGTTGCAGGTCGAGATTCCTCTGAAATTATCATTGCCAACTATCGGTGGTGAACCTGTTAGCTTGTCAGTCCCACCATCTTTAGTCGAAGAATGGCAGGCTGTTGGCAGTTATAAATCATCATAGAATAACCCACAATCGAGCTGAGGAAAATTAGCGATGCCATTTACCACAGAACAATTTATTCGAGTTTTCGAGAAATACAATCAAACTATATTTCCGATGCAGTTTGTACTAACTTTAGTGGGGATTCTGGCGGTTGGACTGGCAGTAAGTCGAAAACCATTTGCAAACAAAACCATTTCGGGATTACTCGGTTTTCTATGGCTGTGGGCAGGGATTATTTACCATTTGATTTTTTTTACGAAAATCAGTCCACCCGCTTATGTTTTTGGCGCGGTGTTCGTTTTTCAAGGCTGGTTGTTTTTATATGAAGGTGTGGTGAGAAATCGTTTAAGTTTTCGGGCTAGCCAGAAATTTTACGGCTTCCTTGGGGCGATTTTTATCACTTATGCGCTGGTGATTTATCCGTTAATCGGCTACGCGCTGGGGCGATTTTTTCCAGCATCGCCGACGTTCGGTACGCCTTGTCAGACAACCATTTTCACCTTCGGCTTGCTACTCTGGACAGACAAAAAAATTCCGTCTAGTTTATTGATTGTTCCCATTTTGTGGTCGATCGTCGGAACTTTGGCGGCGTTGAGTTTTGGGATTAAAGAAGATTTCGGATTACTCATTGCGGGAACGATCGGAACGGCTTCGATCATTTGGCAAAATTTAACGCCGAAAATGGATAAATTATATTGACACAATATGGAAAATGAAACTAAATTAACTCTGATTAAAGTCATTCACACTTTGATATGGATATTTTTCAACTTTGTGATTTTCTATATGCTTTATGCCGCGATCGCTAATAAACTCGATCACTGGCTCTGGATCGGTTATGGATTTATCACTCTAGAAGGGCTAATCCTACTCACTTTTAAATCCTACTGCCCATTAAATCTGCTGGCTCGAAAATACTCCAAGTCCACTCAGGACAATTTTGATATTTATCTTCCCAGTTGGCTCGCCAAGTATACGAAGTTAATCTACACCACTATTTTTGCGCTCATTACAATCATCACCATCTAAGCTGTTTCGCATTAAAACTGGTATAATAATAAATCACAAGTCACATAAAAGCCAGAAGTATGCCTGCCAAAAAT
>NZ_JAUBTO010000392.1:0-1390 GCF_036702495.1 Microcoleus sp. C2D2
ACAAGTCTGAATCACAGATAACAAATCAGCAGTTTGTTCAAACCGAGACATTGACCGGGAGCCCCCAGATACCTTACGTTTAGTCACGGCTAATCGCAAAGAACGTTCTGCCAAATTATTATCAGGAGGAATGGATGGATGGTCTAAAAAGTACCACCACTGTTGCGCTTTCTCACGCAACGAGCGCAGTAACAGTCCAGCAGCATGACCAACATGACCTTGCCAAGTATTTAACAATTCTGCCAACCTGGTCTTAAAGTCCCTTGCCCAAGTCTGATAATCAATCTCTTGGGGGTGTTCCCGCCATTGTCGATGTTGTCGAAATGCCTCATCAATTAATTCCAAAAATGCAGAAGCGACGACACTGTTATTACCGTGGCGTATAAGCAGAACTTTCTTAAAATGTCGCCGTAGATGGGCTAGACATTTTTGTTGCGCTCCCACAATCACACCGTTATATACGCTAAAATCATCGGAACTCAACACACCGGCAAATTCATGCCCCAGCATCGTCTCTAATTCGGCTCTACTGCGAGTGTCTGCGGCATGAAACAGGCAAAAATCTTGACCCGTAGCTGTCCATAACCATTCTTTGACTCCCTTGACACACCACGGAGTTTCATCCACATGGACGTTGGCTTGCAATGGTGCCCATTGCCATAGCTCTTCAACGGCAGGCTTTACAGTATCAGCTACCCGCGCGTTTGTTGCTTGTAATGTCCCTATCCCAATTTCGATTCCACCTAGTTCGCGCAGGAACTCTTGTTGTTTTTCATAGGATATGTGCCCATAATTACCTAACCATACCAATAATGCTTGTAGGTCGATGCTTAAGTCTTGCCCTGGAACTATCCCTGATGCTGGTGCACCCATCACCATTGCTCCACATTCATTACATTGACATTTGACTCGTTGATATTCCACCACTTCAATTGGTAAGGCTGCTAAACACGCTACTTGCTGCTTGCTATAACCAATCGCATCACTTAATTCAGGGCTACCACAATGCTCACAATACTCAGGAGTGCTGATTTGATATCTATCTACTCGCCCAAATCCTTTTCGGCTTTTACCGATATGTCCCGGCTGTCCTCCTGGTTTGCGCTTTGGTTGGGACTCTGACTCTGACTCTGACTCTTTTGAATTGTCAACTTTGGCTGTCTCGGATTTCTGTATCAGATCGCTCGATGGTGGTTTTGATGATGTTTTACTATTACTGGGCTGTCTCTCTTGGAGCTTTTCGAGCTTTTGTTGTAATTTTTCAATCAGCTTCTGTTGGGTTAGCACAATTTTGACCAGCTCCTCACGGCTCAACTGGTCAACTATTTCTAATTTTAGTGCTGCTGATAACTCTGGCTTTTCGCTCATCTGACTACATTACCATATTTTT
>NZ_JAUBTO010000393.1:0-1387 GCF_036702495.1 Microcoleus sp. C2D2
CAATACGGTTTACTTAAGGTCGAACAAGTGATAAACTATATATGATATACAAAAAGTAAATCAAGTATGGTGCCGTACAAAAAATTATTATTAGAATCTCCCAAGCTCAAAAGTAGCGAGGTATTCAAAGCAATAGAAGTAGCAATTCCATCAACAGAAATAGAAGCAGCTATTCTCAAAGCAAAAGCCAAAGAAAAACGGCATCGTGGGCTACCATCACAACTGGTAGTGTGTCTAATCATAGCAATGAGCTTATGGTCAAAAGACTCAATGCGGGACGTACTAAAAAATCTGATTGATGGACTTAATGAAGTCTGGTTGAAAACTGGTAAATTCTGGAAAACTCCCTGCAAGGCAGCTATTACTAAAGCCCGAAAAAGATTAGGGCCTTCTGTAATGAGCCAGTTATTTCATCAGTTGGTACGACCAATGGCTACAACTGAAACAGTGGGAGCTTTTCTGAATGGATTGAGAGTTGTAGCAATAGATGGAACCTGCTTAAATATCCCAGACAGTGACGAAAATGCCAGAGTTTTTGGCCGTCCAGGTAGCCGTCCAGGTACAAGAGCTGCTTTTCCCAAAGCTAGATTAGTTATTTTAGTAGAAGCAGGAACACACTTAATATTTGATGCTTTAATATGCCCATACAAGATGGGAGAAAGAGTCAGAGCATTAAGGTTATGGAGCTCAGTTACTAAAAAAATGTTGTTAATGTGGGATAGAGGCTTGCATTCATATGCGATGGTGTCAGCCACGCTCAGCAAGGGTTCTAACTATTTAGGACGAATTCCGTCAAATGTTAAATTCCTCAAAGAAACACAACTAGAAGATGGTTCTTACTTAAGTTTTATTAATCCCCCAGGCAAATTCAGAAAAAAAGGATTTAAACCAATCCAAATTAGAGTAATTGAGTACAGGATTGAAAACTTAAACGACCCAACAGCAGAAATTAAGTATCGTTTAATTACAAGTTTATTGGACTCTCAAAAATTTCCGGCAAAGTTATTAGCTGCCGAATATCATCAACGTTGGGAAGTGGAAAATACAATTGATGAATTCAAAGTACATCTCGGGGAAAGAAAAACTCATGTTCGCTCTCAAAGACCAAGAGAAGTAGTACAAGAAATTTATGGCCTATTATTAGGACATTGGGCTGTGCGGTTATTAATTTGTCAAACAGCGCATAGTGCAGAAATTTCCCCATTAAGTATTTCTTTCACGGGTACATTACGAGTTATTCGTCGTGCTGTTCCAAGATTTCAGCGATTAGAATCACAGGAAATACCTTTTTTTTAACTTGGCTGAATTTGGAGATCCTTGATGCAACTTTGCCACCAAGAGTTCAGAGAAACAACCCAAGAGTTGTCAAAAAACCTGTTTCAAAGTT
>NZ_JAUBTO010000394.1:0-1386 GCF_036702495.1 Microcoleus sp. C2D2
TTATCGAAAATTTGGGTCTAAAACCCCGTCCTTTAACGAAGTGGAGGACGGCTTTACACATACTCAGTAAGCGTGTAAAATAATTTCATGCTAAACATGACGTGGGAATTCAAACTACAACCAACTCCAGAACAGGTCGATACTATCGAGCGGATATTCGCTGTGTGTCGTTCTGTATGGAACTTTGCTTTGCGGGAGCGCAAAGACTGGTTGAATTCCCGCAAGTCGCCTGTAAATGCTTGTTCCATCGAACAGGAGTACATACTCCCTGCTGACAAGCCATACCCTAGTTACCACACTCAGGCTAAAGGATTGACTCTTGCCAAAGAGCAATTTCCCCTCCTCACGAGCGTACATTCGCAAGTATTGCAACAAGTCTTAAGAACGCTGGACAGGGCATTTGAGGACATGAGAGCGAAGAAACTAGGCTTCCCTCGTTTCAAGAACAAATACCGAATGCGATCGTTTGTGTTTCCTCAATTGGGCAAAAATCCAATCAATGGAAGTTTGCTGAAATTGCCTCAACTAGGGTGGATTCGTTTGCGCTTGTCACGCCAAATCCCAGGGGAATTTGAAATTAAACAAGCCAGGGTTGTACGGCGGGCATCGGGATATTTTGTCATGTTGTTATTACAGTTAAATGTATCAGTGCCAGATACACCCATATCCGGTCATCCGCGAGGTTTGGATTTAGGGTTTGATAAATTTGTAGCTACTAGCGATAACGAGCAAATTGCTAGACCTCGCTTCCTGCAAACTCTACAACGCGAGTTGAAATTACTGCAACGTAGATTAAAGCATAAAAAGAAAGGGTCGAATAACAGACATAAGCTCAATCAAAAAATAGCCAGAATTCATCAACAGATTACTGACACTAGGAAAGACTGGCACTTTAAGTTAGCCCACCGTATGAGTGACGGCGCAGGGATGATATTTGTTGAAGACATCGACTTTCGCTCTTGGGCCAGAGGAATGTTGAGTAAACATAGTGCCGATGCTGGATTCGGTCAATTCGTCAACATACTACAATGGGTGTGCTTTAAACGAGGTGTTTTCTTTGCCAAGGTAGACAAGGACTACACATCACAACAATGTCCTGAGTGTGGGACGCATACGGGCAAAAAGCACCTAGACGAAAGAATTCATTCTTGTCCAGTGTGTTTCTTTACTGCATCGCGTGATGTGGCAGCGGCACAGGTGGTTAGAAATCGTGGGTTGGAACTAATTTCTGGGCTAGGGCATAGCCTGGAAGTAAAACAAACTGTCTGTGGACTGGATGCGGCGGGGACTGGTGGTAACGTCAGTCTAGCTGGCACAGGACGAAGCAGAAAACTCAAGAAGTGATTCTTGGGAATCACCGTCCCTTTAGGGCGGTGAGGATGTCAA
>NZ_JAUBTO010000395.1:0-1381 GCF_036702495.1 Microcoleus sp. C2D2
CAGGGTAAGCTCATCTAATTTGGTATAAATTGTACTTGACAATGAGTCAAATAAGTGAGATGACAACAATGCCACTCAATAAAATATTTAGGAATACATTTTATGTCTCAGGGTTTTGAAATTAAATCTACCTCTGGCAAAAAAAGCTCTCTTCCTCAACTACCGCTCCCGGAAGTAGCAGAGATTCAAGATATTCAACAGAGTTTCTTAGCACATTTTGCAGATATTAAAGACCCCAGAGTCGAGCGAACTAAGAAACATCAACTCACCGATATCCTAGCAATCGCAATTTTCGCTATCATCGCCGGAGCGCAAGGGTGGGAAGACATCGAGAATTATGGTATTAGTAAAAAAAAGTGGTTAGAAGAGTTTTTGGCATTACCTTATGGCATCCCTTCCGATGACACTTTTCGTCGAGTATTTGAGTTCCTTGACCCAGAAGCATTAAATCGATGCTTTGGACGATGGGTAGAAACTCTCGTCACTAAGACAGGAGGAGAAATTATTCCCATTGATGGTAAGACAATTAGAGGTTCTTATGACCGCAATCAAGGCAAATCGGCACTTCATGTTATTACTGCTTGGTCTTCTGAACAACGTCTTGTTTTGGCGCAGATGAAAGTGGATGATAAATCGAATGAGATCACGGCTATTCCGGCATTATTAGAGTTGCTCGACATTACTGATTCTATCATTACTATTGATGCTATGGGGACTCAAACTGAAATTGCTCAAAAGATTATTGAAAAAAAAGGAAATTATGTCCTGACACTTAAAGCTAATCATCCGACTCTCCATCATCAGGTTAAAGAATGGTTTGAGAGAGCTTCTGCACAGCAATTTTCCGGGATTGATGTCAGTTATGAGCAACGGATTGAGTCCGGTCATCATCGGCGAGAAATCCGTCAAGTTTGGTCGGTGCCAATTACGGTCATTGGTGAGCTTTACCAACCGCGATTATGGGCGGGATTAAAAAGTGTGGTCATGGTTGTTCGAGTGCGTCATCTTTGGAACAAAACTACTCGGGAAGTGCAATTCTATCTAACTTCTTTAGATAGTGATGCCCAACTTTTGGGTCGAGCCATCCGAAAACATTGGGGGATTGAAAATCAGGCTCATTGGACTTTAGATTGTACCTTTGCAGAAGATGCTTGCCGGATTCGCTCGAAACACAGTCCCCGGAATTTGGCTGTCCTGCGACGTATTGCGCTGAATGCCCTCAACTGCGAACCTACTTACAAACGTAGTCTTCGACAAAAAATGAAACGGGCAGCTATGGATAATGATTATCTGATTCAAATTATCAGTTCTTGTTTTCTTGACAAGATATTAGATTCTTCGGATTCCTTTTGTCAAGCATGATTGAGACGCTCTTACCCTG
>NZ_JAUBTO010000396.1:0-1364 GCF_036702495.1 Microcoleus sp. C2D2
CTGGAGTTGAGACTAAAAAACGAGCGCATCTAAAAGTAGCTGCCTTTAAATATCCGGCAAGCTGTTACTCAAAAACTCAAGAGGGAGAAGATTAAATAGCTAATTTTGAAGATTTTTTGCGTCGAGAAACTCGTTTTTTGACAGTGGGATAGCACGGTGCCTTGGTACGTACCTTTCCTTTTTCCCAGCCGGGGGCTTTTCCCCTATGTTTAGGGATTTTTGTAGGAGTACCAATGTCAACTAAAACCGAAAACATTGATGGGGCAACACGTCCAGGAGTTAAATCGATCGTAGCAGATTGCCTGCTGGAGTCTATTCTCGATCACTAAATCTTGTGCCAGCCAGAGTTGCCAACTCCGGGGCGGCATTAAATCACTCCAACGCTGGTGATTGTTCAGGAGTTCTCAAGTTAGGCAATGTCCAATGCAATCGTTGCGAATGCAAATCGATACCAATTTGCGACTCCAAAACGTCGCAAATATTTAAACCAAATAGTTTCGCTTGGGTAGAGTTCGTTCTCCAACCCAAGCCAACCATAAGGGTGGAAACGGCTGACCGTTTGACATGGGCTTCATTCTTTCAACCAAAATTAAATTGATTTTCTGTTGGGCCGCACGATAAAAATGTAAGTCCAGCCATTGTCTAACTCGGACTTTTCCCAACTCTGGATGTTCGTCAATTTCAATCGCAGTATCCGCTTGAAGCCAGGTGTTTGGGTCGCCCGGTCTCATTTTTTGCCCGTGTTTCCGTGGTCTACCGCGACCACTATAGGCTGGTGGTGCTGACCATAAGCAGGAATTTTTTCGGACTCTCATTAAACAATCAGCAAGGATGGAAGCTTGCGTTAGCGCCAGCACCCAACAAGCATTCCCATATTCAGCATCTAAAACTGCTAAAACAGGGTTGACGCTCTGTTCACAGACAAGTTTGAGTTGGGAAGCTGCTTGAAGTATGGGTCAAGACCCGCTACTAATTCTTTCATGGAGCAGAGGTAATGCCCAACTTCCTTGTGCCAATGGTATCCAGGCAATTGTACTGTATCCTTGTCCAACAGTTACGCCCCTCTGATATTCATGAGTTCTGTCTTTTAACGTTTTGGCATCTGGTCTCCCCCATGCAGTGTGGTCGATTGCCACTAATATGTGTTCCGTTGGGGGTGCTTCTTTCTGTAATTGCTCCAGATACAGCAGCATCAGTTTTTTTCGGTCCCGTCTACAGTCTTGTAACGCTTCGTAGACGCTGGGCCATTGACGATTGAATAATGGATTGAGCGAAAATTCCGCTAAACACGACACATTCGGAGTGGTCATCACTGAATCCATCAGCTCTCTTGTTGCATCCTTGGCTCGTACCAATAATTCGTA
>NZ_JAUBTO010000397.1:0-1355 GCF_036702495.1 Microcoleus sp. C2D2
CCTTCAAATGGACTTATTTGGGCAAAGCATTGAAGCAATAATCAATGGTAGGTTAACTCCCGCCTACTTCTACTAGCCAAATTTGCATATAACTGGCAATCAGTGTTCCCAAATCAAAAGCTGGGTCTCCCCAAGTGGAGCGCTCCCAGTCAATAACGCGCACGATGCTGTCACCCGATTGCTCCCAATCCGCGTGCAAGAGGATATTATTCAACTTCAGGTCATTGTGCGTCAGGCAACAGGGAGCGAAAGCACTGCCCAATTCTGCGATCGCCTGTCCTAAGCTATCGTACCGCTGATAGAGCGCAAAGAATTTCAGCCCATCTGCAGGCACTTGACCAAAAATTTCTGGCCCAATCCGTTCTAGCCCCCCAATCAATTTAGGCACCTGGTAAGTGGTTAGATTATTAGGTTTTGGAGAGAAGAATTCCTGATATTCTTTGCGGTTGAATGTGTCGCGATGGACGGTGGCTAGGATGGTTGCGATCGCTGAGGCAATTTTAGCCGGAAAAATATTCTCCTTCCTGTAGAAATCTGCTAAATCTCGATACTTATCCAGGTAGCTGAAAATAATAATGGAATGCTCGATGTCAAAATTTAGCACCACCGACATCCACGGGAGAATGTGGCCCAGTTCTGAAAATTGCTTAAAAAACTCTTGAATTCGCCATTCACTCAAAAACTCGCCTGCTGCCTTACCATCTTGATTGTGTCGTTCTTGCTTGACGAGGAGCTTACGACCATCTGATAAACTCAGTAACAAATTAAAGTTTTTGGCAGCGATCGGTTCAACCTTGCTGAGAGCTTGGTCTGAACGATCGCAGAAACCATGCTCAACTAAATAATCGAAAACGTTATGAGAGTTTAACAAAAATGTCATAAGCCATGAAGGTATAGATACCAAGAAAAAAAGATATGTAAAATCAGCAGAATTAATATCTACCGACTCTGTTGCTATGATTCAATCTTCTGGGGAACGGGGTATGGTATGCCAAGAGGGTACCAAGTCAATCGGTTAACCAAGCTTTCCGTCTGCTCAGTAGACAACGATGACAAAGGCTCTTCTGAATCAAGAACTTGGTTCCGTCGTGCAGTCGCATTAGAAACGGCTTCAGCCACCAGGTCAGTAATTTCAATTTGACTGTGGTACTTTCTTTTGCTTGAGTTCATTCGTACTGCTCTCTTAAATTGCGACTGTAGGTACGATTAAGCTATGGATAGCTCATTCCCCACTTTGATATTCCCCCATCTCATACCATTTTTATAAAGTTATGATAGACTTACATAAAAAGTAAAGGAGAACATTAAAATGTCTGGTCGTCCTCATATAACGATTGCCGAATCTGTAGAAGTAT
>NZ_JAUBTO010000398.1:0-1354 GCF_036702495.1 Microcoleus sp. C2D2
TAAGCCGGATGTGCTGAAAGGTACAAGTCCGGTTTTGAGGGGAGGGGGTTACAGCGATGTAATCCCTTTACCCGACTTATCCATGAGGATTTAAGCGTAGTCAAGAAATGTCAGGAGATAATCGCTGAATGGTTAAGTGACATGGGACTGGAGTTAAAGCCAAGTAAGACAAAATTAACCCACTCCCTCATTGAGATTGATGGTAATGTCGGGTTTGAGTTTCTAGGATTCCATGTACAACAGCACAGAGTAGGTAACTACAGATGTGCCAGTAATACAAAAGGAACACCGCTCGGCTTTAAAACACTAATTACCCCCTCAAAAGCCAAAATCAAAACGCATCTAACCAAGATTGCTGAGGTAATAGACACCCATAAAACCGCCCCACAAGCTGCCTTAATTAGCAAGCTAAATCCCATCATTAAGGGATGGTCAAACTATTACTCCAAAGTCTGTAGTAAGGAAACTTACTCTCAAGTCTATAACTTAACTTATCAAAAGTTAAGAGCTTGGGCAAAACCTAGGGGAAAAGGGGACATTAATGTTAGTAAATACTGGCGAACAGTAGGCACTAGACATTGGTGTTTCAGTACCGAAGAAGGGATGGCATTAACCTTACACTCTGATACGGAAATCGTAAGACACATAAAAGTGAAAGGTGAAGTTAGTCCTTACAACGGTAACTGGTCTTATTGGAGTGAGCGAAGGGGAGAGTACCCAGATACTCCTAACCGAGTATCCAAATTAATCAAGAAACAAAAGGGTATTTGCTCTCACTGTGGTTTGTACTTTACGAGTTCAGACATTGTAGAAGTTGACCATATTAAACCAACATCGTTAGGCGGTAAAGATGCCTACGACAATCTACAACTTCTGCATAGACACTGCCACGATTCAAAAACGGCTAAAGACGGGTCAAACTACCCAAAAATCAGCCCTAACATCGACACCTATCAGAACCGGACTAACGGCTCTACTGATAAAGACCATGTAGGTAGGATTGAAAGGTACAAAAACCACGGTCAGGAACCTCAGCCTAAAGGCATGAGGCTTGAAGGAGGAATCTAACAAGCCGTTCTGACGGGCCTCAGTCTTAACTGACTACGTTTTTTGAGTCACGACACCCTGGGATGCGTAGCTAGTCCCTTGCTCTGTCGTTGAGAGTTAAACAGTTCTAAGGTCACTGGAACAGTGCTTTCAACCTAACAAGCTCACTAAACTTTGGCGAAGCTAACTTTACTCCGAAAAGAGATTGAGGCAACCATACCTCACGCCTTGGGGCAACCATACCCCTCCACCCCGCGAGGGGATTCAATTCAATGTAAAGCCGTCCTAAAAGGACGGGGTTTCAAAC
>NZ_JAUBTO010000399.1:0-1320 GCF_036702495.1 Microcoleus sp. C2D2
TTGAAATACTCACCGGCCTGAAGGCGCGGTGATTCTTGACGCTTCATCGGGTTCTGCTACCGAAATAGTCTGACAATCCCGAGCGCGTCCATAAGCGAGTCGTGGCGATTCCCCATCCCGACTTGAGCTATATTTCTAGCCGCATTTTCATCTCTATCCTGCTCGGTACCACAATTCAAACAGAGCACGCTCGCGAATAGATAAATCGATTTTACCCCACTTGAAACCACAGTCCGAACAGACCTGGCTGGTGGGTTCCCATCGACTAATCACCTTGAACTCTCTGCCAAACTTTTCAGACTTAGCTTCGCACAAAGTCCTGAATTCTCTCCAACCTTGCAAGCTGATTACTCTAGCAAGTTTGCGGTTCTTAACCAGGCCCGACACATTTAAATCTTCCCAAACAATCACTTGGTTTTCGTTGACTATTTTGGTCGATAATTTGTGTATAAAATCTTTACGGACATCAGAAATACGATTATGAAGCTTGGCGATCTTGATTCTAGTTATATTCCTTCTTTTGGAGTCATGAGGTTGGCGAGCTAACTTGCGTTGCAGTTTGCGAACTTTCCGGTCTAGTTTTTTATAATTAGGACTTTCGGCTTTGGCGCCATTACTCATTACCGCAAAGGTTTTAATCCCTAAGTCGATACCAATACTTGGATGCAAAGCCTCGGATTGAACTGGTTCGACCTCTACAACAAAGCTTAAGAAATAGCGATTAGCGCAATCCTTGATTACCGTGACCGAGCTAGGTGCTGACGGCAACTCCCTAGACCATATTGGCTTGACAATTCCAATTTTTGCTAAGTAAACGCCACCGTTTTTCTTCAGGGAAAATCCACGAAGGGTAAATCTTGCCGATTGACGGCTTGTCTTTTTTTTAAACCTAGGATACCGTACTTTTTGCCCTTTTCTTTTCCCTTTGTAGGAATCAAAGAAATTCTTAAAAGCCGTTTCTAAATCGGTTACAGACTGTTGCAAGGGAACGCATGACACCTCTTCGGGCCAAGTCCTTTCCTCAGTCTGTTTTGCCCCAGTTATTACTATTTTCTGAAGTTCTGTCGATTTCGGCTTTTTTTCAGATTGTTTGCAAAGTGCAAGAGCATCATTCCAGACAACGCGAACGCAACCGAATAACTGAGCCAAGCTCTGTTTTTGTTGGTCGGTCGGATAGATTCTGTACTTGTACCTTGCTTTCATTGTTTACTATTGCTTGATTGCTTTATTGTACCATGTATAATCAATACAATTAACAGAAAATGAAGAGAATCAAAGCCGTCCTATAAGGACGGGGCTTCAGACCCAGTTCTTTGGTGA
>NZ_JAUBTO010000400.1:0-1317 GCF_036702495.1 Microcoleus sp. C2D2
TTGACATCCACCCCGTCCTAAAGGAGCGGGGATTCCCAATCATCACTAATTGGGTTTCTGCTTCAGGGCACCAGCCTTCCGAGATTTACTCTCTTCGGGTCTTATAGTTGCTCCACAGACGCTCCACGGCTAGCCCAGCCGCCAAAATATTTTTTGAAGCGTTGATATCGCGGTCATGGTTTGTTCCACACTTGGGACATTTCCATTCCCGGATATTCAACGGCAATTTATCTACAATATGGCCACAGTTTCCACAACGCTTAGAACTAGGAAACCAGCGGTCTATTTTTATAAGTTCTCGACCGTACCACTCACATTTGTAAGCAAGTTGACGAATTAGTTCGCCCCAACTAGCGTCACTGATAGCAAGAGCTAACTTATGGTTTTTTACCATATTTTTCACAGCCAAGTCCTCAACTACAATCGTTTGGTTTTCACGAATGATTTGAGTCGTCAGTTTGTGCAAAAAATCTTTACGAGCATCGGCTATCTGTGCGTACACTTTAGCCATCTGTACTCGTGCTTTTTCACGGTTATTACTTCCTTTCTGCTTGCGAACCCAAGCTTTTTGCTTCCTTCTTAACTTTTTGCGAAGCTTCTTGAAATGCTTGGGGTTGGCAATTTTATTGCCATCGCTAGTAGCGATCAGGCTGGTAATTCCCACGTCCAATCCGATAGTTTTATCAATCTTAGGAAGTGGTTTAATCGTGTAGTCATCTACAAGTATGGAAACAAACCAACGTCCAGCAGGTGTCATTTTGACCGTGATAGTAGACGGAATACACACTTCAGGGATTTGCTTGCTCCAACGAATAGGTAATGGAGTGGTACATTTTGCCAAAAATACCTGTCCATCTTTCCAGCGGAAAGCAGACTTAGTAAATTCAGCACTACCGCCGTTGTGCTTTTTCTTGAAATTAGGATACTTAGCTCGTCCTGCGAAGAAATTGGTAAAAGCTGTTTGAAGATGTCTGAGTCCTTGTTGAAGTGGCACACAGCTAACTTCGTTCAAGAAATCCAGCTCCTCTTCTTTTTTCCAATTCGTCAACATGGAGGAAGTTTGGCTGTAGCCAACCCTCTCTTGACGTTCGTACCAAGCTTCGGTGCGGTAAGCTAAAGCCTTGTTGTATACTAGCCGCGCACAACCCATTGTCCGTCGCAAGAGATTTTCTTGCTCGGCGGTGGGGTAGAAACGGTAGCGGTAGGCTTTTTCCATCCTCACACTCTAGCACATCTTCTGTGATATGGTGAATCCTATCTTAGTCTTTTTGTAAAGCCGTCCTAAAAGGACGGGGTTTCAACCCATTTCTCTGATGA
>NZ_JAUBTO010000401.1:0-1301 GCF_036702495.1 Microcoleus sp. C2D2
CTAGTAGAAGTAGGCGGGAGTTAACCTACCATTGATTATTGCTTCAATGCTTTGCCCAAATAAGTCCATTTGAAGGGTTTAGCCATTGTGCAATTGAAGTAATCGATGAATTCAAGGAGACGGGTTTTGAGTTGAGCTTTACTGATGAAATTGCCTCGCCTGAGTAACTTACGAACCAAAATACTGAACCAAATCTCAATCTGATTGAGCCAAGAACAATGCTTGGGGGTGAAGTGAAACACGATTTTATGAGTGGGGTCACGCAAGAAATCGGATCGAGTTGGCATCGATTTAAGAATACCCGATACCCCTTTTACCCCGAGAGGAACCTCCAGCCCTTCAAATTTTGCCACAAACCGAACCAAGGATTCCGATTGATGAGTGTTCAAACAATCCATCACCAGATGCCATTTGACAGCATCAGGGTCACTAGCCATCAGGTGTTCGACGTGGCTCAGATAGTCCAACTCAGTTCGGGTATCGCCAATGGTCGCAGCTACCACCTGACCTTGAGCAACATCAAAACTCGCGATTAATGTTTGGGTGCCGTGGCGAATATACTCAAATTCTCGTCGCTCCCGTTTGCCGGGACGCATCCCACGGTCGGAAGACTTGCGCTCGATGGCTTGAATTCCTGTCATCTCATCCATCGAAATCGTCCGCTCTCCCCGCTCGGCACGCTCTATTGCACTCAGGTAGACCTCACAGATGTCTTTGATTTTTTCATCAAACTGTGGGTCGGGGGGGGATTCAACCAATATTGTGACTGGTGCGGTTTTAAATCGGCTTCTGCCATCAATCTCCCAACATGGCGAGGGGAGATGCTGGTGAATATGCCTTGTTTGAGCGCTTCATCTGCTAGCTCTCGCGCACTCCAATGACTCAGCGGTCGCCCAAAGATTTCCGGTTTTTCACAAGCGAGGGCAAATAATTGAAGAATCTGTTCTAAGCTGAAGGTCATTGGACCTCCGAGTCTCTCGGCATCGGCTAATCGCTGCACCACTTCCAGATTCTTGACACTCAACTCTAACCAACGATGACGCCACAACGAAGCCATATCTCGACTGATGTTGAGGGCACGAGCGATTTCTCGATGATTGTATCCTTCGTCTGCTAACAGAATAATCCTAGCTCTTAAAGCAATTTGCTGGGGAGTCCGATGACGGTTGACAATCTGCCACAGTTGCTCTCGTTCTGGAGCTGCCAATTGCAATGGCTTTGGGGCTAGTCTGGGCATCGATCTGTTCTACCTTCTACATCTAGCTATAAATGGTAGCTCTATTCCCGCCCAAGTGTACTAG
>NZ_JAUBTO010000402.1:0-1294 GCF_036702495.1 Microcoleus sp. C2D2
CAATAGTTCGGACAGTTTTTAAGCAGCCATAGTACCATAAGACAGGACTGAGGGAAGGTTAGGGTGATTTAAAATCAAGTTAGGGTCTAAATCTAACTTGTTAATAAAGGTTAAAAGTAGATGTCTGTTGAATTGCCTGCGTTTATAAGAGGCCATTGAAAACACGAATGAATCGGGAGAAGAGTGATGACTATAGGCTGAATATTTTGCCAGATTTAAGGCGCTCAGACTGGCATTAAAATGAAAATCAAGTCGTTGACTATTACAAGATTGACAATCGGCTAAACCCGTAAATTGTTTGGCCTCCCTGAAAATAAACTCAATCTGAAAACGAGCCTGATAATACTCAAATATTTGCTCCGCTGGGAGGTGAATATCAGTGCTAAATAATAAAATATTTTTGGTGTGACCATTGGCTTGGACTTCAGAGATACAAGCCAAACGAATCTGACACTTAAAACAACAACTCCATACGATTAATGAATAAAGCTCAACTCCCGGCTTTATTTGTTTAACCCAAGTGAGATTTATTAAATTATTGCAGTCAACTTTACCATCATATTTACGAGGTGCACCCAGTTTCTTTTGTTCACCTGTATAGAGGTAATTTAGGTCAGCATCAACCCTTAATCTACTAATCAAATTCAAGTCTGACTCCCGTACAGCTTCCCAGAATTTAGCACGGTAATAATAGCCATCAGCCACTAAGTAACGTACAGACTTTGGTAAAGAAGAACGAGTATTTTTTAAATGTTGAGCATAGTCGTCAACTCTTGTTAGCTCTAAGGTTGAGCTTTCATATGGCTGTTTTTTACCCAGTTTTTTTGAGTGTTTTTTCTGAGCAACTGTTAAGTTTTTTTTCGGTAGTTTTGTTGTCGGACGCGAGGGAGTTTGTTGCACGCTTAAACTATAAGACAAATGAGTTTCAACTTCGACAACAGCAATGGAGGAAATTTCTAACCCCTGTTCGGTTTTGCCCGCTACACCATTATAAAAATAAGCTTTTCCTTCAGTTTTGTTGCCGCTTTTTTTGAGAAAAGAACAATCAATAACCGCAATAATTGTCCGCTCAGGATTTAAAGCTTCTTTGACAAAATATTGATGAAATTTTGGAAAATCAAAGCCTTTAAGAAAGTGACGGCGATAGGTTTTTTCACTCAAGGAACTGTAACGGCCCAGATTGGTAAAATTCACCTTGCCATAAACCAGCAATATGGTGGAAAATAAAATTACCATAAACTTCTTTTGGGCTTGACTCACCCCGGACATTTGTTGTAATATGGGTTCAATAATA
>NZ_JAUBTO010000403.1:0-1280 GCF_036702495.1 Microcoleus sp. C2D2
ACGAAAAGGCGATTGCGGGATTACTTAAACTCGTTGAAGATTCCGACTCTTCTGTGCGTAGTAGCGCGGCAGATGCCTTAGGCAAAATCGGTGACGAAAAGGCGATTGCGGGATTACTTAAACTCGTTGAAGATTCCGACTCTTCTGTGCGTAGTAGCGCGGCAGATGCCCTAGGCAAAATCGGTAACGAAAAGGCGATTCCGGGATTACTTAAACTCGTTGAAGATTCCGACTCTTCTGTGCGTAGGAGCGCGGCAGATGCCTTAGGCAAAACCGGTAACGAAAAGGCGATTCCGGGATTACTTAAACTCGTTGAACATTCAGACTCTGATGTGCGTTGGAGCGCGGCAGATGCCTTAGGCAAAATCGGTAACGAAAAGGCGATTCCGGGATTACTTAAACTCGTTGAACATTCAGACTCTTCTGTGCCTTGGAGGGCGGCAGATGCTTTAGGCAAAATCGGTGACGAAAAGGCGATTGCGGGATTACTTAAACTCGTTGAACATTCAGACTCTGATGTGCGTAGGAGCGCGGCAGATGCCTTAGGCAAAATCGCTAAGCAGCACGCAGAGAAAGTCGCCCCCCATCTCCCCCACCTCCTTACCTTAATTCCCTCCGAATCCGGCAAACAAGTTCACCGCCTCATCCTCGCCATCCAAGCCGCCTGCAAATACTACAAATACGAGATTCGTCAGTTGTCCCTACTCCCGGAAATTGGCAGCCATCCGGCGAATGTTTCTGCTAGCGTATACAACATACAATCTGTCAAGGAAGTCACACTGATGTCAAACCAATCACCCATCTTCAACCAACAACATGCCACCATAGGCGTTAACTATGCCGCTGAAAACAGCAATCCCAAGGTTATTCAAAACATCCAAGCCGCCCAGCAATCCTCCCCAGAAGCTGCACTAAATGCAGTCGTGCAAATCATTCAGGCATTAGAAAAAAAGCATACAGAAGTGCAAGACGAGGAACAAGCACGCAATATTATTGATGCAGAATTTAAGGAAATCAAAGAGCAAAAACGTATCGAGTGGCAAAACCTAATCAGCGTCAAACGGCTTTACAACGGTGGCAAAAAAGCAGCGGTGAAAGTTGGCGAACACTTCACGGAATCAAACCCCTGGGGCAAAGGACTTGTTGCCTTCATCGAAGGCATATCCGAAGATGTGGACTAGCCAACTAACCCAAAAGTTTGCTGAAATATTGCAACATTTTTAATCAGGCTTTCAGGGCGGGCGAGACGCCCACCCCACAAGAAAATTTACTCTTTGTGG
>NZ_JAUBTO010000404.1:0-1263 GCF_036702495.1 Microcoleus sp. C2D2
AATTTAAATGAAAGTGGATTAACATCTCTAAGTAAAAACATACACAATATCTCTCTGTACAACTCAATAGTCTTATTATAGCATAATGTTTGTTTGTGTAATTAATTTTGCTTAACTACTTATCGAAACAGAACATTTAGTTTGGCAACGATTAGATGAATTAGGAATAGTACCAGGAACCTCTTTATATTTTCAAGGTAAAAGAGTGAGGAAAACTCAGCCGGCCGCTGGATTTGATGTTGCTTGTAAGTGTCAAAGAAACTATGGGGCATGGAAGGTTGAGGAAGCGTGGTTTATTCTCACAGATTTAGGCTCATTGCCTGCAGCAATCGATGCTTACAAGCAACGGATGGGCATTGAAGAAATGTTCCGAGACTGTAAAACAGGAGGCTACGATCTTGAAGGAACTAGCCTCAAAGGAAACCGACTTATTAACATGATTCTGCTGATGACGCTCGCCTACTTGGAGGCAATATTTCAAGGTACTCAATTGAGGAAAAAGCAGGTACAAAAATATGTATGTCGCCGAAAATAACCCAAGAAAAGATATCGCAGACGGAGTACATTTGGTGTTGGTTTAGATGGAGAAAAGTGGGTTGATTACCTCGAACAATTTTCATTAGAGGTGGAACAGTTAATGAAGTTAACTCCCAATAAACGCCGCTTTTATCAACAAGGTATGCGGGCTGCAACCCTTATTCGGTCTATTTCCTAGGCCTCTTTGTCACCCTCCCAGACAGCCGACTGTTTAAGGAAATCATGAGATCGTTGACATGAGTACCAAGAAGCGCAAACCACTTGCTAGCGCGATCGAAGAATTTGTTTTCGCTACAAAGGAAGCTTTACCAGCACCAACAGCAAAAGAACTTGCATCGCTAGCACCCACACCCACACTGGAGGATGGGTTGAAGGAAGAGGCAAAGGGGTAAGGATTTTCTTCATATTGTGCGATCGCTGTACTCCAACAGTGGCGATCGCTTTTTCATGCTACCGGGACTTAACCAATAAGTTTTAAGGCAAAACAAAGCTCCCCTGGACTTTATATGCAGCTTGGAAGGCTATATTTTCTTGCAGCCAGCGCACAAGCTGTGTGTGTATCAATAAAAGAGAGTGGCAAGATCCCTTGCATCAGATTCAATATTTGGGGCGATTGAGTCAATAAGCCTGTCAATAATCCGCTATCTTTTTTGACTGGAGTTGAGACTAAAAAACGAGCGCATCTAAAAGTAGCTGCCTTTAAATATCCGGCAAGCTGTTACTCAA
>NZ_JAUBTO010000405.1:0-1258 GCF_036702495.1 Microcoleus sp. C2D2
AATTGATTTTCCACTTACTGATAAATGGAGATGATACTCCCAAAATTGTTTGAATAGTTTCGCGACAGATCCCTTCATATCATGTCCGGTCGATTAACCAGGATTAAACTTTTGCCTCCGGCCACCAATAGAAATGAGTCAAACCACTGATTAACTGTTTGAGATTTAACAGTTTTCGACACCGCTCGAATAAAACTGCTTCTAATTCATCTAAGCTTTTAAAACAGCGGTTGGCTATCGGTTCATTTGTCTGCAGGCCACAGTCTTTCAGCAGGTTGCAGTTCGGGTGAGTGGGAAGGCAGACAATATAAATGTATGCCGTCGGGGATTTTCACGCTTTCACGCTCAATGCCATCCGGCTCCATCCACTACTAAAACCATTCTTTTTTTCGAGCCTACTTTCCTACTGGAGGGCAAAATCTGCTAAAACTCGCTCGAAAAGCTGGCTATTAACAAAGGGTAGTATCCACCAATAGGTTTCTCCGCTACTCGGATGTACGAAACCATATAACCATAACCATTGAAACCGCCAGTTAACCACAGCCGTAGCATTACTAAACTCATCCACCCATTCTCGCCTCAACACAGGTTTCA
The DNA here is from genome assembly GCF_036702495.1 of Microcoleus sp. C2D2. NCBI lineage: Bacteria > Bacillati > Cyanobacteriota > Cyanophyceae > Oscillatoriales > Microcoleaceae > Microcoleus > Microcoleus sp. C2D2. Next base: position 595 of record NZ_JAUBTO010000405.1, read on the forward strand.
ATCCGAGCCGATGTTCGTCCATTGACCAGACTTCTACGTCGCTTTCTGGGTTCTCCTTCTTGATTTTCAAGACGAACCGACGCAGATTTTTTTTTCCATTCCTGCAAGTTCTGCGGATATCTGATTCCTTATGTTCCGGGCGAGGAACTCTCAGTCGAAACTTCATGGACTTGAGATATTCCCACCCTATGCAGACGACAGACTTTTTCACCCTTGATTTCACTCATCCAGTCAGCTACTTTACGACCATTCCACAGTCCGCCATCAGGGGGTGGCTGTTGTAGGACTTGCCACAACCATCGCTTGTTCCACATCATTCAGCAGAGGGTCACGATCGGTATTTTGGCAACGCTGATCTCCGAGGGATTCTGGTCCTAAATGGTTGTAACCCGAGACTAATTCATAAATCCAACCGCGACTATAACCTGTCACTGCCATCACTTCTGCGGTAGTTTTGCCACCAGCTAGCAGCCAAATAATTTGGTAATGATGGGCCTGGGTTGTTGTTTTAGCTTGACGGAAACGAGCTTCTAGCTCTTCCATACTCAGATGAGCCGCGATCGTAATTCGTTTTGGCATTCTTTATTTGATGCAGGGTAAACGCATCTAAATTAATTTGACAAAAAAGTGAATTTGTGCATTACTAAATCACTAAAAAAACCTT
>NZ_JAUBTO010000406.1:0-1240 GCF_036702495.1 Microcoleus sp. C2D2
AGGTTTCATCCTATTTTACCTTTTTTTGTCTACCCCCTTGACAATTTGCACTTTTTCTTAACTTGTCACAAATGGCCCTTACTACAGTTACCGCTGGATGGAGGGAAAACAGCAGCGCGCCAAATACTGTCCCGGAAGCAAGTGTCCGGCAGTGCGAAAAGCTCTGTTGCTCGGACAACCAATTAGTGAAATCTTAGAAATCATCACCTCAAGCCAATGAATTACAAAATCTCAAAACTGCAAACTCGCTACGGCCTCGGAAGTAAACAGTCTGTGTACGATCGCATGAAGGCACTACAAATAGTTCCAGTCAGCCGCGGAGAAATATCCAGTCAAGCACTGGACAAACTGGACAAACTGGACAAGTTTATGAAAAAGAACCCAGGAGCCAAAATCTGGGAATTCCCAAGGGATGTAGAGTATGAGTCTAGTGGACAACTGGACAAGTCCACTGGACAACTGGACAACTTCAACGAAACCCTGCAATTAGTAGAGACGATCGCCCGGCACTTCGCCACCAACCAAGACCCGCTGGCAAAATACAAAGCGCTAGAGTATGCCGCCAACCACATCATGCTGCTGCCAACTTCCAAAATTAAAGAGCTGACTGGAGCAAAACCTAGAAAAAGTTGTTTTCACAGAGGAATATTTGTCTTCAGCAAGACAGAAGATAAAATCGGACGAGAAACAGCGTGGCGAGTTCAAATGACCCCAAGCGCATTTAGACCAGGACAAACATACCAATTTTAAAACGTCGCCACAATCGGTGACCGCTACGCCCCGCAACCGATGACCGCTGCGCTAATTTTTCGGCGTCAACTTGTCCGACGCAGCTTCTCTAGTTACAAGAAACTCTACAGCGGACAAGCTGCCACTCGAAAAATTTCACCGGCTGCTTGACCTAGCTTTTAATAATACCGTTTCCATAAACGGGGAATCTCGAAAGTCCTCCCTTTTCGATAAACGGACAACATCAAATCAATGCCATTTCCATAAACGGACAATGAAAGAAATCAACCCATTTCCATAACACGCGGCTGCTTTTTTGAGTTCCCCCTCCGCTGGGTTTTGAGGTGGGGGAACATCAAAAAATATCAATGCTGGCTCAAATCGCCTGAAATCCTTTCTCTATGATACTTCTAGACATTTATTTATTTTTTATTTTGTGTTTATACCGGGTATTACTCAGGCCCGGTGCCTGCGGCGCTTGAAATTCTGAGGGCGCGGCCGGGGGGGGAGG
>NZ_JAUBTO010000407.1:0-1195 GCF_036702495.1 Microcoleus sp. C2D2
GTAGCCCTTGGCAACACTTAGACCAAACAAGTGCGCGTGTTAAAGGAGTAAATCACACTACAAATATAATTTGCAACCCCTTATATACAGTTTATTCTACAACTTTAAGAAAAGACCGATTAAGCGTACTTGGAGTATTACAGAACAACCCAGAACTTGAGTTTATTCTATCTCCACTTACTTACAAGCTATTAGAGATGTTGAATGTACCCCAGAAGTGGAGCCATCAAATTAAAGAATTGCCTCAAGAAATTCCGTTGAAGGGTGATGAGTTTAACTCCTTGCTGAATCAGAATCTGGGTTCTGTGGGTTCTCAACATCGTACCAGAATTTTTGAGGCAGCAGCGATTGCTTTTTATCATCAGCAATCCCAGATTCCTTTCGTAAAAACTCTGGTCACTGATGATGCACCCCAGTTTAAATTACTCACAGATGATTTATCTTTATGTTGGGTGCATGAAGCAAGACATTATAAAAAGTTAAGTCCATTTGTTACTTGTCATCAAAAAAGTTTAGACAAGTTTATTGATGATTTTTGGGATTACTACCGAGAATTATTAGCTTACAAAAACTCTCCATCTGGGTTAGAGAAGCTCAGGCTTAAATCAAAATTTTGGGAAATTTTCGGCATTCAAACTGGTTATGAACAATTAGATGAACGCAAAAAATTAACTTTGAGTAAAATATCTGAGTTGCTTTTAGTTTTGGAGCATCCGGAATTACCTTTACATAATAACCCGGCCGAATTAGCTGCTCGAACAATCGTGCAGCGACGAAATATTAGTTATGCAACCCAAACTTGTGAAGGAACTAAGGCGATGGATATTTTCATGTCTCTGGTCGCGACTACCCACAAATTAGGAATTAGCTTTTTTGAATATATGAACGACCGTATTTCTCACCTGGGAAATATTCCATCTTTGGGGATGATTATTCGTCAACAATCTTCGGTTTATTCTTTGGGTGTGTCCTGGTCTGATTGAAGAAATTCAAAAAAATATAAAGGCTCTGAATTATTGGCCCTTGATTCCTTTAGTAAGTGTCGTATAAACCCACGGTTAATTGTGACTTTAGTGGCTCAAAAAAATTATGACATCCTTGATTTTATGATTAATAATACGTCATATTCTACCATGCTGTGCCTAGATTGTGAACCTTCTTTTTTTGCTGTTACCCCGATTTATTGAGCGGATAC
>NZ_JAUBTO010000408.1:0-1192 GCF_036702495.1 Microcoleus sp. C2D2
TTGACACTCCCCTGCCTAAAGGCGAGGGGATTCTTGGATCAGCCAGTCGATTTGCTCATTGATGTCACCATCAGCGAGTAGAGATCGGTCTGTCCGCAAGCGTGAATTTCGGCGTGCCCCGCCGTATTTAAATCGATCTTTGCCTGCTTCAACCCTTTCGCCAAAATGTTCAGCGCAGCGTTATGATCGCGATCGAGAATCGTTCCACAACCACAAATATGGGTTCGAGTTGACAGCGTTTTCTGAACTAGATTGCCACAATTTGAACACTCTTGCGATGTGTGTTGAGGTGCGACCGCACTCACGGTTTTACCGTACACTTTCCCAAAATACTCCAACCATTGAGCAAATTGTGACCAAGCTGCATCGCTAATTGATTTGGCTAGCTTGTGGTTTTTCACCATGTTCCGCACCTGAAGGTCGACCTAGGCTACAAAATCGTTAGATTTTACCGCGCACAACGCCGTCTTTATGGCGAAGTCTTTACGCTGCCTAGTGACCTTCAGGTGTTTCCTTCCCAGCTTATTAACTGCTTTTTTCCGATTACTAGAACCTTTCTTCTTCCCTTGAAACTCGCTTCTGCAATCTCTTCAAAGCTTTTTCGCTCTTGCGAAGATATCGAGGGTTAGCGACCGTTTCACCATCACTATCGGTATAGAAATGGTTTAACCCGACATCTATTCCAATAGCTTTACCAGTGAGAACAGGCTCCTCTTTCCGCTCCACATTAATACAGAATTGGGCGTAGTAGCCGTCGGCACGACGCACGATTCTGATTCGTTTTATTTCACCGGGCGCATAGAAATGCAAGTCTCGACTGCCGATTAACTTGAACTTCCCCGCAGCAAAACCATCTTTAAGGGTCAAGCATCTTTTGTCCGCAGAAAGTTCCCATCCCGAAGTTTTATACTCAACAGATCGAGTATGCTTCTTGAACTGTGGATATCCCTTTTTTCCGGGTTTCTTGGCGAAAGCAATTAGCAAAAAAGCGTTGAATAGCAAAAATGGCACGTTCGGCGGAAGCTTGACGTGCCATCGAGTTAAGCTTGCCCGCCCATTCAAATTCTTTCGCCATAACAGCGCATTGTTTGTATAGGTCAACTAGCTTAATTCCTTGATTTTCTGTCCAATATTTTAGAGTCTTGTTTCGGACGAATTGAGCTGTTCTGATCATCTCGTCGATGATCCGATA
>NZ_JAUBTO010000409.1:0-1182 GCF_036702495.1 Microcoleus sp. C2D2
CGCATAAAATAGCCAAGTAGCCCAGATTTGGAGCTTGATTCCGTTTAATGAACCTGTCCATAAATAGCTGAGATTTAATAATCTTTTTACTGTACAAAATGCGTCTTCAATTCGCCAGCGTCTTTGATATAAATCTGCTACTACATAGGGGGGCAATATTTCAGGTTCTCGGACACTTGTCAGATAAGAACGCCAGGAAGTCTTGGAGCGAATCTGTACCAATCTTATAGTCAAAGCTGGTGTCTGTTTTGTGCCTGCACCTATTTTAATTATCTGGTCTTTGACATCATAAGTATTGGTTAATACCCGCTCGATTTGATAAGATGCACCTTTCTTAATTCGAGTGATAAATCCAATTTCTTGCTCAATGAGTTTTGACCAAAAAGCGAAGTGATAGAAACCTCTATCCAATAAGAGTAAGGTTTTCGGATTAACTGTTTTTAGTAAATCTTCCTCCCAATTAGTATCTGCTTGTTTCGGATTTTCCCCAAACCAAATTTCTTCGGGAAGATGAGTTACTAGGTCTATAATTACTCCCATTTTTCCGGCTAATTGACCAATTGGCACATCTGATAAACTTTCGAGTTTACGAAACAATGCTTCTAATGTTGAGCCGTCAGCTATCCAGATATTTTCAAAGTTTTTTAAGGCAAATTGTACGCTATCTGGTAACGGTCTCGATTTTCTCATCAACCATTTTCGTCGAAAATGAGGTAGTAATTCTTTAAATACTTTTTCAAACAAAATTGCTGGAAAAGTTAAAAATCTTTGTGACAACGCTTGTTGGCTAATTTCTTGTGGCTGACACCATAACAATCCTTCTCTATTTAATAATCTGGTTAATTCTGTTACTCCTGCTACGTCTCGCCATAATAAACTTAATATTGCTGCCATCATTAATGGTAGTGTTAGAATTCTATCTCTTAAATTTAGTTGGCGATAAAAAGTTTTTTGGGCCGCCATTGCCGGAATTAATAAATCTTCCAGGTGATTCGCGATCGCTTCATTTTCTACTTGGGGACGATTTTTTTTCTTTGCATGATCTCGGTTGATTCGTTTTTTGCGAGTCATAACTGGTTCAATTATGGCTAAACTGCTTGCCCGGTAAAGGTTTCATCCTATTTTACCTTTTTTTGTCTACCCCCTTGACAATTTGCACTTTTTCTTAACTTGTCACAAATG
>NZ_JAUBTO010000410.1:0-1175 GCF_036702495.1 Microcoleus sp. C2D2
GCAAAGCTTGTTATCGAGCAACAATTAGGACTCAAAAAAACAATTTGGATACTTTGGGGTGTTTCTCGTGGCGGGCGTAATCATCAGGTATACAAAGAGGCTAGAGCAATGCTTGAACGGTTAACGGGAATTAGTAATAGTGAGGATGATTCCGATGACTAATACTTACTTAATTTCTGTACGTCCGACTTGGGCTGATGCTTTCTTCAACATCCACAATCCGAAAACAATCGAACTCCGAAAAGGCAATTTTGGAGCATCCTTAAAACCGGGCGATAGTATCATCATCTATGCCACGATGCCAGTTGCTGAGATATTAGGAATTGTGCGGGTTGCTATGCGTGAATCCTTGCCTATAAGTGAACTGTGGCGGGTATCTAAGCAAGGACAACTGGCAAGGGTATCACAAGCTCAATTTGATGATTACTATCGCAATCAGGAATCAGGAATTGGCGTTTGGGTAGAATCAACCCAACTGTTGACAAAGCCAATTCCTCTTTATCGGTTTCGCAAAGCTTGGGGTGAACGATGGCAGCCACCGCAGCAGATTGTCCAGCTAAGCTCGCTCGCAGATGCAGGCAGTTGGTATTCCGCACCAACTCAACCGAGCCGGACTGTGTTAGAGGGGATTTGGTAAATACAACCGACTAATACTGGGGAGGAAATATGAAAGAGAGAATACGATCGAGCGTCCCTGCGATTTGTTAATCGAGTTTCAATCCCTAATTGCAAGGATCGATTTCCAGATACTTTAATCTAGCGTCATACGTAGATTTTCCGATACTCAGTACCTCCTAGATTTGCGATTGTCGCCCAAAGGTGGTCTGTCCTGTTTCCATTGGAATCCATTGGAATTCCAGCGGAATTTTTAAATCGGGTTTACATAATATGTAGTATACAGCGCACAAAATTCTGCTCGACCGGAATATCAGACCGGAATCCATTGGAATTCCAGTTCAGTCATTCTACTGTCACTGACTAACCAAAGTAAGTGTAATTTGTTACATAGTGTTCTCAAGCAAACCAAAAAGAGCGGCCGATATTTTGTTCGCTGTCGGCAAGTGCTCGAGCACGCGGGCAACAATCCACAAGAATCGGCCAAGCCTGAACACCCTACATTACCAAGTACAAACCGCCAGAATCTGAAGATTGGCTTTGACGTTCGGAAGCATGAG
>NZ_JAUBTO010000411.1:0-1175 GCF_036702495.1 Microcoleus sp. C2D2
AAATTATTCGAGTTTAGATCAACTCAAAGAACAGGTAAATAGAATTATCAAATCTCTCACTAATGAAGAAGTTTTATTTCTCTGTGGTTGGGACTATATCCTTGAAGCTATATTAAGTGCAACTTCATAGTGAATTGGTATAAGGTTGGCTTAAGCTTACTATTCTGTCCGATATGCTCTGTTTATTGTTTTCAAATAACCAGAGCTGTTGCCGATAGACTTCTGTGACTACTAGTAAGGTTTTATATTGCTTTTTGAGCAAACTTATTAGGGAGGCACCTGAGTCTATTAGCTGTTCAATATGACCTAAATTTCTTTTGATATATTGCAATTGTTTTTTAATTGCCTGTCTTCTTTTGTTGCGAGAAGGTCGTTTTTGTTTGGCTATGACTAAGTAATCTTTTCTGGCTTTTTTGCGGTAGGTTCTGGGTTTTTTGGAAATTTGATTTTTGAGGGATTTATAGAGGATGTCTATGATTTTTTCGGTATGAACTCGGGCTTGATTTAATAGTCCTATGTCGGTCGGATAGCTGATGTCGGCGGGGGCGCAGGTGGCATCTACAATCAGTTTTCCTCGATTTGATGATTCATTTTTTTCGTCTGAATCCTTTTTTTTTTCGGGTGGGCTTGGGGTGGTTTCTAGAATTTTTTCTATTGTGCGTTCGTTCACTTTATTGATTAGGTTCGCACCGATCCGTTGGCGGAAGTGAACGGCGGGGTGATGGGTCAAATGGCAATTCATTACTGTATGTTAATTGACCGATAAAGTATTGTAGGTATGGGTTTTCGCGGATTTGTTCTACTCTTGGACGATCGCTGATGCCCAGTTTTTCTTTGATGATTAATGCCCCCAATGCCATCCGAAAAGATTTGGCTGGCGCGCCCTTTTCTGTAGGGAAATTTTTAGCATATTCTGCTTCAAATTCATTCCAAGGGATGAGTGATGCCATTTTTACCCAACGGTTGTCTGCTGACAACTTTCCCCCGAAGGGCAGTTCAAACTCGGATGGGGGACTAAGAGCAAGCTCAACTTTTCGGTACACGTTCGTAGATGGTGATGCACGGGTTTTGACCTATTTTACCAGTCAATCTTGCACTTTATACCATTTTTATAAAGTTATGATAAACTTACATAAAAAGTAAAGGAGAACATTAAAATGTCTGGTCGTCCTCAT
>NZ_JAUBTO010000412.1:0-1152 GCF_036702495.1 Microcoleus sp. C2D2
TTGTGATGCCGAGTTTGACCGTTACGACTGACTGCTTCGCTCGCCACAATTAGGACAATGGGGAATTTCTACTGTCAGATCACTAATGGTAAACACTTCTCTCGCTTGAGTAGCTTACTCTATCCTTTCCTTCAGGGCACTACCGCATATTCTATTGACTTACGACAGAAGATACTAAGTGCGTGGCAAAACAAAGAAGGCACACAAAGAGAGTTAGCAAAACGATTTAAAGTCAGTTTATCGTTTCTACGTGACTTTTTGCGTCGGTATCGAGAAACGGGGGAGATAGCTGGCAGGACTCTCTTGAGGAGATCGCCGCTCGAAGCTTAAAGGTAAAGAGCAAGAATTGTTAAAGATAATAGTGACAGAAAAAAGCGATATATATTTGCGAGAGATTAAAGAGAAAATAAAAGAGCGCCAAGGCATAGAAGTAAGTATATCAAGTTTGTCCCGCACTCTTAACCGCTTAAAACTCAGGCGTAAAAAAAAAACTTTAGTAGCGAATGAGCCTCGCTACAGAAAGAGTACAAAAATTGCGCTATAAATTTAGGCGTTGGCTAGATACTATAGACATCAAAAACCTCGTATTCATTGATGAAACAGGTGTAAATCTGGCTATGACACGAAACTATGGTAGGTGCCAAGGTGGAGCCAGAGTCTATTATAACCGCCCAGGAAATAAAGGCAAAAACATCACTTTAATTGGAGCTATGAGTGAGATCGGCTTAATTGCCACTATGACTTTTCCAGGTAGTCTGAACACAGCTATTTTTTTAGTTTGTGTGCAGGAAATATTACTACCTCAGTTGTGGATTGGAGCAATTGTAGTCATGGATAATTTACCTGTACATTATGCTGAAACTACAAAGGCTTTAATTGAATCCCACATTCCGCAGGTAGATTAGGAAAGGAGATAATATTTACGGCAAGGAACACCAAAAAACTGGAGAATCCATAATCGCTCTGACGTGAGATTGGTAATGTGTTTGGTGCTCTCAACCGTCAACAAATGAATCGACATAAAACATTGAAAAATCCATCGCAGGGTGGGTTTCGTGGTAGGTTTACCAACTTAATTATCAACCGTTTGATTGGCTGTCTCCAGAGCTTGGCCCAGTGCCCGTTGACCTAAACTATAAACCAATAAGCATA
>NZ_JAUBTO010000413.1:0-1144 GCF_036702495.1 Microcoleus sp. C2D2
TAAGAATTCTTTGACCTTCTCTTTTTGCGGCTTGATGAGACACTTACCCTTGTAGTGTCGGACATTGAACCCTAGAAAATTGAATCCCTCAGTAATCTGAGTAATTTTGGTTTTATCCGAATTGAGTTTTAGACCTCTTTGATTTAGCCATTCTTCTACGATGGGTTTAATGGCTTCCAAATTCTCACGATTTTCTGCGGTGATGATGAAGTCATCAGCGTAACGAACAAACCCATATTTTGGTTTGTGTTCCCTCTCCGTTCTTTTTCTACCTTTTGAGTCGGTATATTTGTACTCCTTCGTCTTTTTATGTTGGCTTAGGAGTTTTTCCATTCCGTCGAGAGCTATATTTGCCAAAAGGGGACTTATAATCCCTCCCTGTGGCGTTCCGCTTTCTGTATCGTGGAATATTTCCGCCTCTACATATCCTGCTTTTAACCACTGTTTGATTAGCTCTTTACCAGGGATTTCTCCTATGGCATTGAGCAGGTATTCGTGGCTAATATTGTCGAACGCCCCTTTTATATCTGCGTCCAATATCCATCTGTCATTTCCCTGAGCGTTTAGTCTTATCCATGTCTGCTCAATTGCGTCATGGCAACTTCTGCCTGGGCGGAAGCCATAGGACTGGGCTTCAAATCTGGTTTCCCAGACTGGTTCTAGGGCATTCTTGACAATTGCCTGTGCTATTCGGTCTTTGATTGTCGGGATACCTAATGGTCTTTGTTTTCCGTTGGCTTTCGGTATGTATACCCTTTTAGTTGGGCGGACTTTCCATAAGGTATTTTCCTGAATTTCTCTGACCAATTTCACTCTTTCCTCTGGAGTTAAAGCCGTCTGACCATCAATGCCAGCCGTCTGTTTCCCTTTGTTTTCTTGAGTGACTCTTCGCACTGACAATAGCAGGTTGGAGTAACTGCGAAGCATCAGTTTCATGAGGCTTTTGACCTTATTAAACTGACCGTCCTGGGCTGCTCGGTAGATTCTCTGTCTCAGGTTTCTGACGCGCTTTTTGATGAGCTTCCAATTAATGGATGCCCATTCCTTGAGCGGTTCTTTCGTTCTGATGTCATTGCTGACTCTATCTTCCACGTTGGTTCGATTCCTTTACGTGAGATTTACCGTTGAAGACCCGCTGGAAGTC
>NZ_JAUBTO010000414.1:0-1122 GCF_036702495.1 Microcoleus sp. C2D2
TAATGAGGTGAGAGCGCAACGTAAAAAATCCAAAATCGCGCCAGAGGATATCGATTTGTTGATAGAATTAATCCCTACTTTTTTAGGGTAGGATTAAAGCAGTAGTTTGAAAAATGTACATTTTTGAGCGTCTAATCAACTGATTATACGCTCATTTTTGTGTGAATATTGGTAGAAGAATAAAAGTAATAATTTGAGGTAATTTTATGCAGAATGAAGATGAATTTTACGCTGAAAAAACCAAATATCAGGCAGAGACTGAAACCCTCAATAAACAGGCTCAGGAGACGCAACAAAAGATGCAAGATATGCTTTTGGATAACGCCCTAAAGGATGCTTTCACCGAATCCGGCGGGCGCTGGGATGCCGCGAACGGTGGGGGAGATACGCCGTTTGAAATTGTGCGAGCTTACTTGAAAAATGGCAGATGCGAACTAAAAGATAAGCAGATTATTTTCAAAAACCAATTTTGAAATATTGAATATGGCGCTGACGGCAATCCTAAATCGGTTTATCAAAAAATGTCAGAACTAAAGCAAACTGCAACCTTTAAGCCATTCTTTGTAGGTGGTAACAGCAGCAGCAACAACAACAGCAATAGTAGTCGCGCGGTGAATTACAGTTTGCAAAAATTCAACGACGGCAGCGAATCTCAGCAGCAACAGCAAACAGACCGAAAGAGCTACACCCGCGACCAAGCACGGCAAGGCAAAGCTTCTATCAATGATATTGCCAATGGAAGGCTGATATTTTCTAGTCTGTCAAAAATCATCCACGCCGCTGCATGAGTTCCCCTATCCGTTTGCGAGTAACAGCGTCCTCAGTAGCCAGCCAAGCGTTGATAGTGGCTGCATCGTAGCGCGTCCCCGGTGCTCCCCATGCGTACATCTGGGCGAGCAGACTTTGCATTTGTGCGGGATAACATTCATCCCACCTTCTTGACGCAATTTCTCGCAGTTTTTCGGCATCAGCGGGGGCGATAGTTTCTCGTTATGGCGCGGTTTCAGGAGGTTTAGGTTCTGGCGGATTGTCGTGAGCGGCCAGAGGCTTCGCCGTCAGTTCCGAGAATGTCGCTCGCTCCGAATCGGTCAGAGCGGCCCAAACTTTCTCGCGGTTTGCAGC
>NZ_JAUBTO010000415.1:0-1114 GCF_036702495.1 Microcoleus sp. C2D2
AAGAAAATATACCCAAAAGCACAGGATGGACGATTGAAGATGCTTGAAATTGACCGTTACGTATACCGAGGCTTAATATTCTTTCTTTGCTGTAGTGCAACTGCTACTACGTTTGCCTCATTAAGTATTGGACTAAAAGTTAACGGTGATGCACCCGCAAATTTGACTACTTTAGCAAGCACGTTGTTCGGTTTTGCGATTGCGCTAGCTGCCAAAACCAAAGGAAGTTAGTTAATTCAAGTGTATTTTCTGGCTTAGCCGGCTACAGTTGCCGGCTACTTGTGAAAAAGGAGATAAAAAGATGGCAACAGTGACAGCAGGAACAAGCGCAACAGTAAACGCTACGACTATCGAAGGGCAGTTGTGGCAACTGGCACACTTAATCAACAGTGCAGAAAAAGGACTCGCAGCTCAGAGATTTAACATAAGCAAGAATGATGACTTTATCCTAGAAGGAGATTTTACGATACCGGGTCAAGTTGTTTATACTTCTTCTACAGGAATATTTTCTGATAGCGCAAGCCCTTATCTGTCAACACTTGCTTTTAACCCCGGTTCGCCTACTGGCACAATAAAGGCAACTACCTTGAGTCAGTATTTTATTGACGTAGTAAATTATATTATTCACTGGCAAAATCAGCCAACCAAAAACCCCAACAGTTTAACCAATTGCACATTAAGTTTTGACTATAATTCCCTTGAATATTCTGGCAGAATTATTTTGCCTTACAGTTCAACTATGGGAACGAATGGTTCAATTATTGAAACAGCCACGGAATGGTTGACAACATGAATGACGAAAGTTTACAAAATCCTCGCAAAGTTATTTTAAGTTATGTAGAAAAGTTGGGGGAAATTGACACAAAAGAAGATGAACTTGTTGAACTTAAAAGAGAAGCAACCGAATTAAAAGCTGAAATAGACAAATACAGAGAAGAAAAAAGAAATGGCAGAAGTAAAAACGTGGGGAGTAACGATTGAAGACAGCGCGCTCGCTTTTTCGATTGAAGGCATACAGCCTGGTAAATGGCTGCAAGACACAGCGAGTCAAGTTTGGGGAGCTATCAAAAAAGGGGTGCAAACGGTTATTGAATTTGGCAAAAAAATATGGGAA
>NZ_JAUBTO010000416.1:0-1109 GCF_036702495.1 Microcoleus sp. C2D2
GTTTCAAGGTATATAGCAGTTTTTTCGGTAGCTTCTAAGCTTATATCTCTAAAGTGACAAAATTCAATTATTGTACCAGGTACATAATCAGTTTTAAGTCGCAATGGATATGTTTTTGTTTCTTCAGTCATTTGTTTACGTGTAAGTTAACTGTATCCATCTTTTGGTGTTTCTGCTTTCGTTTTCACAAATAGCCGCCCGTGTTAGGCGGCTAAGCCAGAAAATACACTTGAGTCACTTCATGACAACAAACTCATTAAATCCATCAAGCGCACCCTCTTTAAGTCCTTCCAGAAAATTACCTAAATCAGGATTAGTTTCAGTAATTTTTTCAAGTTTATCATCAACTTTTTGATTGATTACAAACGATTGTCCTTCCTGTAATCCCCAATTCGCAATTTTATCATCGATTGCTTTTATGCCCGTCCGAATATTTTCTCGGGCATATTTTCGCAGGTTCGTGTAACCCACTTTAAAAGCAAGGTTGCGAGCGTATCGGATGAAGGCATTTGTAAGATTTGATAATTCATCAATAATTTCTTCGGTTATGCTATTCCCCGTGTCTTGCTCTGCTTGAATTGAAACTGCGGCTGCTCCTGTAACATTTAGTGTCAATTTAGGGTTGGTTTTCCCGCCCCCCAAAAACATCCCTACAAGTAACCTGCCAACACTTTCGCCAAATGTATTCATAAAAGCTGAGTGAACGCTTTTTAATTCAGCAAGAATTGCGTTGTCAGATTGCAACCAATCAACATTAATAATTGTGTTTGTTGTGCCTACGATTGCTTGTTGAAGGGTAGGAAGCATCGCCCCGAGTGCAACACCACCTAACTTAATACTTCCTAAAGCACTCCACATTGAGGCAATACCACCACTAGCAAGAGCTGTTAGTCCTGTGGCACTACCAATAAACCACCCCGCCACGGCAACTGCCGCGCCACCTGCAAGGAAACTTAGTGGATCATCTTTTAACCACTGTGCAAATAACCCCCAATCACCTCGCGAGATAGCAGCGAGTAACTCTTTTCCTCCTTCCCATATTTTTTTGCCAAATTCAATAACCGTTTGCACCCCTTTTTTGATAGCTCCCCAAACTTGACTCGCTGTGT
>NZ_JAUBTO010000417.1:0-1095 GCF_036702495.1 Microcoleus sp. C2D2
CGTCATATTCTACCATGCTGTGCCTAGATTGTGAACCTTCTTTTTTTGCTGTTACCCCGATTTATTGAGCGGATACGCTAAAAATAATAACTTAACAGAAGAGATAGTTTGGTCAATGGTAAAATCTGTAGCTAAGAGAATCTTGCCTATCAATGTAGAAAACTTAAGTAAATTAGTCAGAGATGAAATTAGTTTAGTAAAAGGACAAGGAAAATTTATTGTGGTCTTAGTTGACTTAGAAACACATAAATTAATAGGGTTGGTTACCGAAAAAAAGCAGTCAGAGATAGAGAAAGTGATGCTTAAATGGGGAGAAAAAGTATGATCTCAAATAAAAGAAGTAAGTATAGATATGACGGGCAATTATAAATCATTGGTCAAAAAAGTTTGTCCGAATGCTGATGTAACAGTAGACAGATTTCACGTTACAAAAATGCTTTCTGAGGAATTTAATCAGGCGAGAATTGCTAAAAAAAAAGCAGTAGAAGCACTAAAGGTTAAAGAAAAGACTAAATTATTGGACAGTTTAAAAGGAAGTAAATATATATTACTGAAAGCGGCAATTAAATTGTATAACCGACAAAAATAAAAATTAAAACAAGTAAAAAGTGCTGCACCCTTACTAGGAATTATGCACGAGTTAAAAGAAGAGTTTCACGCTCTATTTGAGCAGATTCAAAATTTGGGTAAAGGGATATTAAAACTAATTGATTGGTTAAAAAAGGCAGAACCCTACTATAAAAAGAGTGTAGAAACAATAAAAAGATGGTTGGGAGAGATCGTGGGGTATTTTGAACAAAGAACAACTAACGGCATAGTTGAAGGAATTAACAACAAATTAAAGCTGTTAAAAAGGTGTGGCTTTGGCTTTAGAAATTTTATTAATTTTGAAATGCGAGCTTTACTTGCTTGGCACTTTCCTAATAATAATTTAGCACAGTAAGTACGGAAGAACCGAAAAAAATGGAGAAATTAGAGAGAGGATCTTAATCTTACTATTGCTCAATGATGGAAAAACGCCAAAAGAAATTGCTAAATTTATCGGGTGTTCGCCAAACAAAATCTGTTTCTGGTGCGAGCAGGTCGCTCCAGATA
>NZ_JAUBTO010000418.1:0-1092 GCF_036702495.1 Microcoleus sp. C2D2
AACCCACATTCCGCAGGTATGATCGCAAAATCCGGTATTTTAAAAGGATGGAAAATTTTAGAGCATCAGATATTAGAGTACAGGATATTGACCACTGTGGAATTATTGCAGGGATCTGCGATGAGATGGAATTAGTCCAACAGATTGATCGAAAGCTAGGCACACATCCACAAGAAATCATTAGTCCTCGGCTTGTAGTCAAAGCCATGATCCTGAATGGATTGGGCGAAAGTGAGCGCACCATTGTACCTAGAAGAAAAATTTTTCGTGGGGAAAGCGACAGAGCATCTATTGGGGGAAGGAATCAGAGCAGAACACCTCAATGACGACCGTTTGGGGCGGATATTAGACAAATTACATGATTCGGGATTGACGGAAATATTTGTGACAGTGGCACTGTCAGCAGCACGTCAATTTGGAGTAAACATCAACAGCTTACATCTAGATTCAAGTTCATTCCACGTTGATGGAGATTATCAACAGCAGGATGAAACAGTCGAATCAGGAGCAATACACATCACCCAAGGCTATTCCAGAGATCACCGCCCGGATTTGAAGCAATTTATCGTAGATCTCATGTGCAGTGGGGACGGAGATATTCCCTTGTATTTGAAAGTGGGGGATGGAAATGAAACTGACTCGGCAATATTTGCCCAACTCACACGGGAGTTCAGACAGCAATGGGATATTGATGCCTTATTTGTTGCTGATGCTGCACTTTATACCGCAGGCAACCTGGCTCAAATGGAACAGTTACGATGGGTATCGAGGGTACCTGCTACCTTGACGAGTGCCAAACAATTGTTGCTAGACAATTAACCTGATGCCTTCGTCGCCAGTTCGATGCCGACATACAAGATTGCCGCCTGTGGCAATACTTATGCGGGAATTCAACAACGATGGTTAGTAATTGAAAGTCAAGCCAGACTGGAATCTGACAAAAAACTGTTAGCAAAACCTGTAGCTAAACAGTTGGCTTTCGCCACCACAGAATTGAAACAGTTATCTAGTCAACAGTTTGCTTGCAAACAGTCAGGCCATCCAAGCCGCCACAGCATTTTCACAACAACTACCCTATCATCAACTAGACGA
>NZ_JAUBTO010000419.1:0-1092 GCF_036702495.1 Microcoleus sp. C2D2
CGAGGTGTGGCGCGTTCAAGGGTTGGAACCCTCTCGGCTGCGCCAACGAGCCGCACAAAACCATAGGAGTTTGGCTCGAATGAGGCCTCCCATTCTGGTTCAAGTGCTGCTTTCACAACTGCTTGTAAGGCGCGGTCGTACATTGTGGGTATTCCTAATGGTCTTGACTCATTAGTACCTGGTTTTGGAATCATTATCCGACGTGTCGGTTGTGATTTCCCAGTTATTTTGAGTTGATTTACTAGCTTAATACGTTGCTTTGGGGTTAGTAATTTTATACCGTCCACTCCTGCTGTACGTTTGTCGGGTAGGAGAGAATGCGTCGCCACATCTCTCCCCCCTAAGAACCGGACTTGACAGTTTCCCATCATCCGGCTCAAGCCTCCAAAACCTCAGAACGTTTGCTTGTATGTTCATGCCTGTGGCAGGCTTTGTGAAGGTGAACAAGGTTTTGGGCCTTGTCCGTGCCTCCGTCTTTCACCCAAATCTTGTGATGGGTGTGCAGTTCTTCTCCGTTGAACAAGTGTTCACCGCATATGGGACATTTCCAATCTTGGTTGACCGCCACATTATAGAGTTTTGAGCCTTTTGCCCAATACGATTTCCCGTATTTGGATTGGCGGTCTTGCCAGTATTTGGTGAGTGCGGGGTCATCAGGAGATGCCGTGTCTTTAACTTTGACATGGCGTACTATGGGAATGTATGACAGCTTGGGCAGGGTTATTAATGTTTCCCTACCGTTTCTGTTTTTAAAGGGTTGGGCAAAGTTCCACTTCGTCTCATTGATTGTTCTAAAGTATTTTTGGGCTACCCAACCTTTCCCCTTTTTGGGATGCCTTCTTAGCGACCACTTCCAAAACATTTGCCATATTCGGTAGTCAACGTAAGAAAACGTCTCCTTGCTGACTTTGTGCTTGTAGTAGTTTCCCCATCCTCGAATAATTGGGCTGAGGTATTGGATAACTGCCGTTGCCTTTACCGTCTTATGTTGATTCAGCCATTGTTGGATTCCTGCTAAGAATTCTTTGACCTTCTCTTTTTGCGGCTTGATGAGACACTTACCCTTGTAGTGTCGGACATTGAACCCTAGAA
>NZ_JAUBTO010000420.1:0-1091 GCF_036702495.1 Microcoleus sp. C2D2
TCATCTTTATTTGACGATTTTACTAGCTTTTTCATTTTAACTCTTTTTTGACACATTCGCAAAAGTGAGATGCACCCGATAAGATCGTCCATCCGATCGATAACTTGCTGGGCACCAGCCGACTGAAGATTATCTGCACGGCTGCTTCGTTCCTCCTCGCTTATATGAGTTCCCTGTAGGGTTTCCCGGCGAAGCTTTTAACAAAGTCCTCAAGCTCATAACTGGGGAGAAAGCTGCACGAGTAGAGTACCCAATCGATCGCCCAAGCATTGAAGTCCCTCACTCATGGGTTCCAACCACTTTTCTGGCGAGTAAAGATGCTTGGAGTGCGTTAGACCGCGGGGCGCTTTTACAGTCATCAGAAATCCTTGTCGGAGGCGCGATCGCCAGGAACGCGAAGGTAGCGTTTGGTGGCCAGCGGTAGTAGGTGCTATTAACTTCGACGGTTTGATAGTGCTGGATATAGCGATCGAGATCTTTGGGCGGGGGTAGCTGGTGGGGAGAAAGCACACCTTGCCAACGGTCGTAACTCCAACCTGAAGTGCGGATGTGAACAATCAAATCCGGGTTCGTTATCCCTTCGATGATTCGGATCTTGAAATCCCTACTAAACAAACTCTCGTCCCAGCAGAGGGGGACTAAGAATTTGATATTTGGAAACAGGATGCGATTGAATTAGTTGGGTCGATCGCTGCTACCTCCCTCTGTAGCTTTTTCTACTGCTTCCCGTGCTGGCGTAACTGCTTCCCCCGCGTTATTTTTTACCGATTCTATAAATTTTTTGGTACTGGGGGCAATGGGTTGGTCGAGATTCAGCTTTTCTCGGATATTGTCAAGTACACCACTGGCATCCTTCTCTGTATCGCTTGTTGGCTGCCGATCGGGACGGGCAACTTCGTAAGACGTAGCTTCCGGGGTTAAAGGTGTAGCGATCGCTTGCATTTTGTTGCCCGAAAATTCTAATTCGGAGCTAAAAATCAGCGCTATTCCTACAGCAAAGATTATTCCTACTCGCCATTAGTGACAAGTTAAGGTGATGGCTAAATTGTCAAGGGGGTATTTACATTGGTTAAAAAATAGATGAAACTCAG
>NZ_JAUBTO010000421.1:0-1089 GCF_036702495.1 Microcoleus sp. C2D2
GTGATGCTATATCTGCCCATTCTTGTAACTTTTTCATGCCTTCTCTTATTCCCCAATCAAAGACCTGAATCCTTACCGGGCAGATTTAGCAATTGATGAAGTCTATGTTTATACTAACGAAGCGCCATTAGAATGTCCGATTACTGTAATTGGTGGTTTGCAATACCCCGAAACGAGTCCCGATATTATTGAAGGTTGGAACAAACATACAATCGCTTTTTGTTCGCTGCAAATGTTTCCATACCATCACTTTTTTTTAAAGAGATATCAGTTGCTTTTGCTTCAAGCTACTTGTCAAAAATTGCAGCAAAATCAATAATTTTTCACGGCTTACGACTAATGATGAATACTAATATAATTTAGTGGAAAATACCCCCAAAAGACCTAATACTTAATAGCGATGAGGTTCATGTTTGGCGCGTTGATCTGGAGATGAGAGCATCTTGCCTACAAAGCTTGCAGGAGAGTCTCTCTACTGACGAACTTAAAAGAGCAGAGCGTTTTTACTTTCAGAAAGACAGAGCGCATTTTATCGCAGCTCGCGGTATTCTCAGAAAAATTTTGGGCTGCTATCTAAATAAAAATCCTAACGAACTGCGCTTTAGCTATAACCCCTACGGAAAACCATCTTTAGTTACCGCAGTATCCGAATATAAACTTTGCTTCAATTTGTCTCACTCTCACGGAATTGCTCTCATTGCTGTGGAGCAAAATCGAGAAGTTGGCATTGATATTGAACGCATTCGTAAAGATTTTCCCTACCAGCAGATAGCCGAAAGTTTTTTTTCGCCTTTTGAAAACGCCGTATTGCGCTCGCACCCCGAACATCAACAACTGAGAGCTTTTTTTACCTGCTGGACTCGCAAAGAAGCCTACATCAAAGCGGTAGGTAAAGGTCTTTCAATTCCTTTGGATGGATTTGATGTTGCGATTGCGCCGGGAGAACCAGCAGCACTGTTAAACTTTCTGGAAAATCCAAAAGAAGTTTCCCGATGGTCTTTGATTGAGTTAGTCCCCATTTGTGACAAGTTAAGAAAAAGTGCAAATTGTCAAGGGGGTAGACAAAAAAAGGTAAAATAGGATGAAACC
>NZ_JAUBTO010000422.1:0-1081 GCF_036702495.1 Microcoleus sp. C2D2
GTAATTCATATTATTAAGCTAATTTTTTCTTTTATTTTACCGAGAACGCTCGCACTTTCGCAAGAGGTCTATTAATTCTAATCACCGATAATCCCTTGAAATCTCTAGTATCAATTTTCATCATAACTTGACTTTTTAAGGTGTCAGTAAAATCGGATTTACGTATTGTATTGATTAATATCCCAACATAATATTCTAGCGTTTTACCTGAAACCCTAGCTTCTCTATCAATTCCTACAACAGATCTATCATTGATTTCAATAGGACTAATCGCATCTAAATTTTTAATTTTTTCTGCGTCTTGCTTTTTATCAGCCACTCCTAGGAAAATATATCCATCATTTTCTGGATCGGAGTTGGCAATTCCGCAAATTGTCTCAACAAGTCTCTGGGGCAAATCATTATTTAGTTTTCTACTTGGTGACAGATCGAGCAAACCTTGCTTGCACTCATACTTCGCAGTTTCTATACGAGAACGAAGTAAGGAATTTTTGAACGCTTGTATCAACTCAGCACCTTGTCCCAGAGTTGATGTATCTTTTTTCGCGAAGTAGTTTTGTATGAGTCCCTTAGTTTGATTAATATTCCTAATACGATCCTCTATCTCTGCATATCGCTTGCTTAGCTTTAACTTCTGCTGAAGCTTTTTGAGTGCTTGCATAATCTTTTGAGGGTTGGCAGGTAGAAGTTCTGAATCAATTATTAATTCAAAAAAAGCCATAAATATTGTATAGAAAGCCTGCGGTATGAGATTATTTATGCCTGGGTTTACGATATTTTTTAAACACTTACTATCTGAGCTATATGTTTCAATAGTTTCTCCCAGAAGGGAGAAGGTTTTTACAATGTCTTCTTCTAGTTTTTTGAAGCCATACGTTGCAAGACTCTTCTCTATTAACTGGAAGTCCTTGCTCTCTTCATCATACAGACTATCTAGTCGCTCTCTGCTTCTTCGTAGGGGTTCATTAAGTAATATAGATGCTGCAATATCTGCTATCATATCTCAATACGGTTTACTTAAGGCTTGGGAGGCTTTAAGATTTTAAAAATAGGAGGATTAGTTTTTATTCCAGTACCTCTG
>NZ_JAUBTO010000423.1:0-1056 GCF_036702495.1 Microcoleus sp. C2D2
GATATCTGAATAAAATCACGTTTGAGATGTGCCCAACATATTTGGCGGCGATTGATATCCACCCAGTTATAAGCAGGGCAACGGTCACTGGTGATAAATCCGGCAAATGCTTCACCCAAGACTGTTTGAGCTGCAGTACTAGCCCGACTTAAAATCACCTGAAAGCAAATTATCAATGGCGTTACAGCCACCCACAGCCAACCGCTAGTCTTCGCTGCATTTTGACCATCACCATTGCGCTGCTTAAATCCAGTCTCATCTACTCCGACCGTTGGTGAATGCTGGATGTAACGAAAGAGCCTCTGTCACCGCATCACTGACGGCTTCACTTACTTCTATCCGTAAACGATTAATAGTGCCGATGGACATTTCAATCCCGAACACTGCTTGCATTAGTTGCTGAATTTGGCGGTAAGATTGTCGGTACTGACTGCTCAATAGACCTACATACGCTGTTACTCTTGCTCCATATCCACCTCCTCTAATTATTTCAGGCATGGATGCTGCATGATTTTTTTGGCCACAGCAATTACAGGTGACTGGATGAAACTGATGTTCTGTGATGATTGGCTGTACTGGTGGAACTTCTACTATTTGATGTCTATAGTCGGCTGGCTGATTACCTACTTGATCTATTTTGGCTCCACATCCACTACATTGCTGCGGGTAATGATGGATTACCTCTTGGCACATTTCTTCTGGATATAGCTTCCGTTGAGCTCCGATATGTCCTAATTGCCCACCCCGTTTTTTTCCGGTGGACTCCTTCCGATTAGGCTTAAACCCTTGTGGATTCTTTGATGGTGGCTGTGACGAGTTAGCTGATGTTCTGGCTACCTGTTCTTTGAGTAGCTCATTTTCGGTTCTCAGTTGCGCCATTTCTTCCTCAAGCTTATCTGTCCTGCGGACTAATTCGTAAATTAGTTCGAGGATGCTTTGAGGCACAAGTGCCCAGTCACTAGGGCTGATTGCTGCTATTAGTTCCGGCACAGTCTTTTCCATGTCCCCTACTCTATCATGTTCGAGCCATCGGAAGCTACCCCCCTGAACTTCTAC